>JBBRUB010000457.1:0-4188 GCA_038248175.1 Cytophagales bacterium
ATACCCAGATATTCAACAGAAGCCATGCGTATAGTTTTCGGTTTACGGCGTAGTTCAACAACGCGAAGGCGCAAGATACGAAGCAGGCCTAATACTCCCATCGGACGCGATACCAATGCAAAGGCCAATAAAACTCTCATCTTACCCGAACAAGCCCGATATTTGCCCCGCCAAAACCAATCACGGCGGGCGCGGGTCCGGCGTTGTACAGCAGCCAATGTCTCAACAAAAAGTAGTACTTGCCTTTAGCGGAGGTCTCGATACGTCCTTCTGCGTCAAATACCTCTCCGGCGATCCCGCCAATCAGTTCACCACTGCCGATGGCTCCGTCATTCAGGGGCAGGGTATGGCCGTGTATTCGGTACTGGTCGATACGGGCGGCTTTTCGGACGATGAACTCCGGGCCATCGAAGCTCGGGCGTATTCGCTCGGCGTGGTGTCGCACGTGACCGTCTCCAAGACCGACGACTATTACCAGCAGTGCCTGAAGTATCTGGTCTTCGGCAACGTCTTGAAAAACAATACCTATCCGCTCAGCGTCAGTGCCGAACGTATTTTTCAGGCCATTGCAGCCGCCGAATACGCCCGCGAGATTGGAGCGACGGCCATTGCGCACGGTAGCACCGGCGCGGGTAACGATCAGGTTCGGTTCGACATGGCCTTTCGGATCATCACGCCCGACGCGCAGGTTATCACGCCCATCCGCGACATGAAGCTCTCGCGCGAGGCCGAAATTGAATACCTCAAAGCGCAGGGTGTTGAGCAGGACTGGCACAAAGCCGAATATTCAATCAACAAAGGGCTTTGGGGAACATCGGTGGGCGGCAAAGAAACGCTGACATCCAATCAATTCCTGCCCGAATCGGCCTGGCCTACACAAGTCACGAAAACCGAACCCGAAACCATTACACTCCAGTTTGAGCAGGGCGAAATCAAAAGCGTAGCGGGTGAGAACGGTCCGCCGATGCGGTTCGCCAATCCGGTGGATGCCATCCGTAAACTGACTGAACTGGCCGGGCCGTTTGGTATTGGGCGCGACATTCACGTGGGCGATACCATCATTGGCATTAAAGGGCGCGTAGGGTTCGAGGCTCCGGCTCCGCTGATTCTCATCAAGGCGCACCACCTGCTCGAAAAACACGTGCTGACCAAATGGCAGCTGTCCTGGAAAGAGCAACTTGGCAACTGGTATGGCACCATGCTGCACGAGGGGCAGTTTATGGAGCCGGTTATGCGTAACATCGAAACGTTCCTAGCCGACACGCAGCCGTTTGTATCGGGTAGCGTTCACGTATTGCTGGCTCCCTACCGCTTTCAGGTGCTGGGTATCGAGTCAGAACATGATTTGATGGCTCCTGTGTTTGGCTCCTACGGCGAGATGAACAACGCCTGGACCGGCGACGATGTGCGCGGCTTCTCCAAAGTGACATCTAACCAGATGATGATTTACGGAAAAATCAACGAGTTGTGATCGGCAAAGCGCGAAAATACTGCGCCCCCCGCAGTGTGGCCTACCCGCTGCAACTTCTCGATGTGGCGGTAGATGCCTACGCGCGGGGCAGCTACCGGAAGCGGAACCAGGGAGAACCCAGCACCGACGCGCCGGAAATTCTGCTCATGACGTCGGGACACCTCGGCGATGCGCTGATTCTGACTCATACGTTTCCGCTCATCCGGGCGCGGTTTCCCAATGCTCAAATCGACGTAATGGCCGGGTCGTGGTGTGATCCGATCTGGAAAGCTAACCCGTACATCCGGCGGGTTATTCACCTCAATCATCCCAACACCAGCCGGCGTCCGTTGTCCCGGATCGGCAAATGGCGGGAACTGGTTCAGACTGGTCGCGCGGCTACTAACACGCTGCGCGATACGGTGTATGATTATTCCGCAGATATTCGCTTTTCGAGTGCACCAATGCACTTCATGTTGCCGTATCTGACCGTGAAGCGCAAAATCGGGTTTGGTACGCGGGGCTTTGGCGGGCTGCTGGACGATGAGTTTTTTATGCCCGATAAGGAAGCACACACGTTTGAGTTAATCCTGATGGTACTGCGCCCGCTGGGTATCGACATTGCGTTGCGGGACATCGAACCGAAATTTTTCCACCCCGCGCAAACGCCCACCGAACTGTGGCAAAAGCTGAACCAGCCCGTTCCTGACCAGAAGCCCATCCTGATTTTTCCCGAATCGGGCGACGAAATCAGGATGCTCTCAATTGATTTCTGGGCGGAATTGGCAACCCACTTGCTCACTGAAGCCAACAATCCGCTGATTTTTAGTGGCCAGAAGCCATTCACAACCCAACTCTACGAACGGGTTCTGGCCAACAACCCAACGGCGCAGGAGCGGCTAACTCCGGCAGTAGGGAATCTCAATTTGCAGGACATTGCCAGTTTGAGCGAACAGGCACGGGCCGCTATTACGCTCGATTCACTGCCGATGCACCTGTGCTGCCTGGGTTGCCCAACGGTGTCGTTCCAGCAAAACGGCATGGGTATTCAGTTCTTCCCCATTGCCAGTCAGCCGACGCTGGTGCTGCATAACCACGCCCGCAGCCGGAACCTTACCCTTGACAGACCCGGTTTTACGGGTCAGTACGTAACAACGTTCGATGCAACTACGCAAAAGCGGGCATTGGACTGGCTGAAGGAATTTGCATTATGAGCGAGAAAATTCAGGTGGGGATCATCGGCGGTGCCGGGTACACAGGGGGCGAACTGCTCCGCATTTTGATCAATCACCCGTTTGTTAACGTGGCGTTTGTGCAAAGTAATAGTCAGGCGGGCAAACCCGTCTGGGCCACGCATACCGACCTGCTCGGCGATACCGATCTGGTTTTCAGTGGCCCTGCCAACGATGACGAGGATGAACTCGATCTGGACGTGCTGTTCCTGTGTTCGGGACATGGCGCGTCGGCAACGTTCATGGCCGAACATGAGATTTCGGACGACGTAGCCGTGATCGACCTTAGCACCGACTTCCGCGATGAATCTGCTGATTTTGTCTATGGCCTGCCCGAACTCAACCGCGAGCGTATTGCCGAAGCCACGCGCATTGCCAATCCGGGCTGCTTTGCCACGAGTATCCAACTCGCGCTGCTGCCGCTGGCCAAAGCCAGTTTGCTGACCGCCGACGTGCAGGTGAGTGCCGTAACGGGCAGCACCGGCGCGGGGCAGGCACTCGTTCCGACAACGGGTTTTACCTGGCGCACCAGCAATCTATCGATTTACAAGCCATTCACGCATCAGCACCTCGCCGAAATTCGCCAAAGCCTGACCCAGCTCGACCCCGATTTTACCCACGCCATCAATTTCATTCCGTACCGGGGCAGCTTCACGCGGGGGATTATGGCTAACGTCTATACGCCCTTTTCGGGAACATTGGACGAAGCGAAAGACCTCTACCGAAATTACTATAAAAGCCACCCTTTTGCCCACCTCAGCGATGCACCCATCGACCTTAAGCAAGTGGTGAACACCAATAAATGCCTGCTGCACGTGGACGTACACGACGGGCAAATCCTCATCACGAGCATCATTGACAACCTCACCAAAGGTGCGTCGGGGCAGGCGGTGCAGAACATGAACCTGCTCTTTGGTATGCCGGAGGATATGGGGTTGCGGTTAAAGAGCGTGGGTTTTTAGATAGGGAGACGGATTGTTACGCAGAGAGAAAAAGAGATTCGCGGAGAAATCACTCCGCGAATCTCTTTTTTTTACTCTGCGCGTCTCTGCGTAACAACCCTTAAATGCGTAACAATTTCTCACTCCAGCAACTGCGATAACTCCAGCCCGCCGATGCGGTTGGCCTGACGCATGAAGGAGGTCACGCGGGTACCCACGAGTTTGACCCGGCGTTTGCGGGCGGGCGGGGTACCAAGGGTAAGCGGCTGAGTGGCCAGATCGGGCTGGGTGAGCAGCCGATGATTCAGGCCGGTGTTTAGGTACATCAGCGTACTCCAGCTTGCCCGGCGGTGCCGGATGTCGTCGGCGGTGAGGGCGTGGCTGATGGCGTCGGTGAGGGTTGTAATGGTTTGTTCAAACTGGTAGAGTAGCGTGGCCAGGTCTTCATCGGTATCAATTTGCAGCAGGGCCACCTGAAATTCGTTCGTGGTCCGGTAAAATTGGCGCAGCAATTCTTTATTCCTCTTCTTGAACGATACGACCGTTTCGATAGGCACCCCTGCAT
>JBBRUB010000458.1:0-4187 GCA_038248175.1 Cytophagales bacterium
AAGTACGCCCAGGGGTTTGTGGTTATGCCCGGCGGCATGGGAACGCTCGATGAACTGTTCGAGGCCATCACGCTGATTCAGACCCGCAAGATTGCCCGCTTTCCCATCGTTCTGGTAGGGCGCTCATTTTGGGCGGGACTTATGGACTGGATTGTAGAAGTGGTGCTGGAAAAAGAAGCCAATATCAATCCCGAAGACATGAAACTCTTCAGCGTAGTTGACACACCCTCCGAAGCTGTCGCCGTAATTGATGACTTCTACAATAAATACCTGCTGAAGCCGAATTTCTGATTGAGAGTAACGCGGTCGGGAGGCCGCGTTACTTAAAACGGTGTTTCTGCCGTTGGGTCGGCGTTGCCGAAGTCGGAGAGGTTGTTGGCGCGGCTTTTGAAAACCGAGGGCGGTGCTACGGCTGGGCCAGCGTTGAAGCTGTCTAAACCGTTCACGTCGGGGCCGAAACCCTGCGCCTGTACCGGCTCAAAATACGTATCGAGGTCGCAGAACTTGGTGTACTTGCTGATGAACCGGAGTTGGATCGTATCGAGCGAACCGCTCCGGTTTTTTGCAATGATTACTTCGCCAATTCCCTGCGTCGAATTGCCCGCTTCATCCGCCGTAATATTGTAGTATTCAGGACGATACAGGAAACAAACCATATCTGCATCCTGCTCAATACTGTTATGAACGATGATGTCATTTGCCACAAAATTGTGGACCGTTGGTACGGTGGCATCATACACGTCTTCTTCACCGGCGGCTTCGATGGAGACGATCTTGTCCCACAGTACGTCTGACTCGGCCAGGTTTTTGAGTATGTCGTGCGGCATGGCTTTGTGGAGCCGGGCCATGCGTTGACGCGACACGCCATGTTTGAACAGGGTGCTGCCGTAATAGGCCATATCAATACGCTCAGACAGGGTACGCCAGCTAATGCCATCGTCTGTTTTTCCACCCGTCACGACCGAATGCCAAACCTCTTTCGGAATTACGTCGGTATTCGTGTTTTCGGTGACCTCGCTCAGCGCGGCCAGCAACTCGGCTGCCAGTTCACCCCGCTGCCCGTAACTATTGACCCGTTTCAGAAATATGGTCTGTTGCCCTTTCCCCTGCACGTGTACGTGGTACATGGTGCGGTGTTGGCCACCCGGTGCGGTACGAATAGTCGAGAGAATGCCCAGCCGCAATAGCAGATGTTGCACGTCCCGGGCCAGTTGCTGACTTGAACTGGCGTAGTAAATAGCCGCGCCCGGTTTGCGGTTAGTCATCCGTTTCCAGCTAATGTTACCATCCGTAGCCCAGAGGTGATGCAGGAACAAAGCAATCTTATCCTCGTCGCAGGTGAACAACGAGTCCGGTAGGCGCTTTTCGTAGCTCCTTGCACGGGAAAGGCCCAGCCGGTCGTACCAGTCCGTGATAGGGTGCCGAACGCCGTGCGTCAGTCGGTAGGGAGCAGGTAGGTATGTTTGCTGCCAATTGTCCTGCACAACCCGGCGCGGCTGAATGCCGAAAAGTATGTGTGCTGTTTCGTCAACAACGGCCAGATTGGCTTCGTCGGCACTGGTATAGTGATATGGTTGCTTCGGCAAAATACACCCGTCGCCCAGCAGGTGCGCAAGCAGGATCAGCTCGTTGTCGGAAAGTGGGTTCTCCGGGGCCGACACCCGTATCTGACGGGGCACGGCAATATGATCGCCAACGGCCAGTTTGTCTAAACGATACCAACCCGTTAGCTGTAAAAACTCGTGATTGGCCGTTGCTTTTACAACCCGACCCGACTGCGTTTTTACCCGAAAAACTGGTTTTTTACCCGTTGGGAACACGTGCGTAACGCGCTCTGGCCCGACTGTCCAACTTTCACTTGTTCCCGCCGTGTAAAAATTATGGGCGTTGGCTTCGGCCAGTTCGCGAATGGTGGTGCGCTTGCCGGTTTTTGCATCGGTAAGTAACGTATCGCCCGCCAGACAGCCCGACTCACGAAGGTCGGAGAGCTGCGGTTTCTTGTCGCCACCGCGCGTTTCTACGGCCCGGCTCAACTGCGACAGGGCAATGACGGGTACGTTCAGTTCTTTGGCTAAGTTCTTCAACGCCCGCGAAATAGACGCGATTTCCTGCTCCCGGTTCCCGCCCCCGCGCGAGCCGGACGTATCGCCCGACATCAGTTGCAGGTAGTCAATAACCACCATCTGAATATCGTGCTGTGCTTTCAGGCGTCGGCATTTGGCCCGCAGTTCCAGAATAGAGAGGGCGGGCGTATCGTCAATGTAAATGGGGGCTTCGGTGAGCCGCTGAATTTTGTGGTGCAGTTGCGTCCATTCGTGCGGGGCCAGCGTTCCTTTGCGGATTTTTTCGGAGTCGATCTCCGCTTCGGCAGAGATAAGCCGGTTCACCAACTGCACCGCCGACATCTCCAGCGAGAAAATAGCCACGGGCTTTCCATGATCCACAGCCGCATTGCGGAGTGCGCTAACGACAAATGCCGTGTTGTGCGTTACGGTCATGTCTTCGAGCAGAAACAGGCTGTTTCCGTCGATAGTGAACCCGTAGTAATCATCGACCTTGTCGTACTCAACGGTGATACCCGTCATACGCCAGTTAGCACGGGCTTTTAAAAGCCGGGCTTTCTTTCCGGAACGCTGGACCGGTTCAATTCTTACCGGTATTGAATCCAGATTGCCGAAGATGCGCAAACGATACACCGTCGATGTATAGTTACGTGAGGTAATGACCGCCTGTTTCTCGGTTAGCGAGCATTTGAAACCAAGCGTATCGCAGAGGAACTTGAGTTGTTCAGCCAGTTCTTTGTTCTTATGCGTGATTTCGTAGCAGTTGAATTCGCGTTGATAATGACCGTCACTGTCAATTAGACCAGCCAATAGTTTCAGCCTATTTTCAGTCGAATTAATCAGGTAGGAACGCGGAATATGTTTGTTCTCGATGACGTTCAACCCCCGTAACTGCTCCTGTGCGTTGAACACGCCGGGCCGGTTGCCCCACTGCGCTCCACCACGCTGCCCTGATGTAATCGCGTAATTAGCCGTCCGATTGGCCTGTTGGTACGTGACCATATTCAGACCGAGTTCGTCGGCGTAATCCTGTAAATGATCGACAACCTCGCTGTCTGTATTTGTAATTCTTGAGGAGTAACTGTGACCGTCTCCGAGCCACAGTCCCACAAAATATGGGTTAAGCGGAACGGCCTGAGCCGGAAATTCGACCGCAACTTTATAGCCCTTATAGTTCGACTTGAACTTGTCGGCTTTAGTCAGGTACTCGCGAACGGGGATGTTGAGCACATCGCCGTTTGTATGCGGACCTTCGGTGCGCGACCGTTTCAGCGACAGGATATGGCTTTCGTTGACGCGGTAGTCGATACCTTTGTTTTGTCGTACCCAGTACATTCGTTCCCGACCACGGGCAATGCTCAACACCCGGCGCGGGGTAGAATCGTCGCCCATTAGCAACTCACCTTCGCGAACGTCTTCGACCTTGCGCAGCGACCCATCGAACATCAGCACCTTCGTGCCTTTGCCGAGACACTTTCCCATCGCTGGCCTGGCTGCCAGAATGATGAGTTCGGTGGGTTGCCAGCCGGAGGTGACGCGGTCGAGGTTGGTAAAGCCGGACGGTACGCCCGTCAGTCCTTCCTGATTTTTCTTGGTTTCGAGTTCGTTGAGGGCCTGCCGGACAATGGTCCCCATATCGGCAGCATTCTTCTTGATGTTCGACTCCGAAATTTTGAAGAGCGACTGCTCGGTGCGATCCAGCAATTCAAATACGTCGGTCGTATCTTCGTAAGCATCGCGCAGGATCACCGACGACATGGCAATCAACGCCCGTTTGAGGGCCTGCTCCGATACAATACGGGCGTGGTACTCGATGTTGGCAGCTGAGTTGACCCGGAACGTCAGTTCGGCCACGAAGCCACCACCCCCAATTACCTCGATCTCGCCGGTTTTGCGCAGCTGATTGGTAACGGTCAGCAGGTCAATAGGATCAGAGTTGCCAAACAGCGTTAAAATGGCGTTATAAATACGCTGATGGGCTTCCTTATAAAACGTTTCAGGCTTGAGAATGTCCACCACCGACGACAGCGCGTCTTTCTCGATCATGAGTGCGCCCAATACCGCTTCTTCCAGATCAAGGGCCTGTGGAGGCAGCTTGCCGAGGCCCGTATCGAGCCACGCATT
>JBBRUB010000459.1:0-4169 GCA_038248175.1 Cytophagales bacterium
CCACTTTTTGCAGAAACTGCCGCTCAAACTGCCGACGACACACGTATAAATCGTCCATCAGTTCGCTCACATTAACCATACCTTTTCGGTCAACAATGAGGTTGGCGGCATAATCTGTCCGGTCGAAGGCGGGGCTTTTTTTGAGCATTTGCCGTAATAAAAAATGCTCCAGCACCTGAACACGGGCAGTGGGGCTGTTGGCTTCCAGGACTTGCTCGTGTAAATAGTCCATCGGCTTGCCCAGCGCATCGGTCAGGTTTACGCGCTCATCGGTGAACTCGTACATCGGCAAGCCAAACAACGACGACAGCCCCGCCGATTTAAACACCACACCCACCATACCAATGCGGCCCACTAAATCTAAGGTGTAGTTTTGGGTAGTCTGCCCCGTCACGAAAGCGGCCGGTGCCAGCAATGACTCATGTTTTGCAGTCGATGCCCAGTAGGCATCTCCGAAGTTGAACCCCATCGACCCAAACCCACTCAGGGGCGATTCGATGCGAAGGGGCATCGTTAATACCGCCTGGTTTCCCCACGAAAAATAGCACTCCACAAAGGGAGCGAGATGAGCAGATGGTGGGAACTTGCGGTAAAACATCGGCAGATTATGGCGTGGTAGATTGACAGGCCGATTTACGACATATTCTGATAATCAGCGCGTTCAGTTTATCATTCGGTAGGGATCAGGCCGGAACTTATCGTAAAGTAACCTTGAATAATGGTTTTGTTAACGGGCCAGAATGCGATCGGTGAGTTTGTTGGCTACATCTTCGAGATCGGTACCGAGCCGTTCTTTGTTGACGGCCAGAACTTTGGCGACCATGTCTTTCGGCAGTTTATCGGCTCCCCAGTACGCGCCGAGGATGGCCCCGGTTACGGCCCCGGTCGTATCGTTATCGCGTCCGTAGTTGATGACAAACATCATGGCTTTCTCGAAATCGAAATCACTGAACAGCAGGGCAGTCAGGTTTACCAGATGGATTTCGGCGGCATGGAAGGGCAAATCTTCGTTCTGCGCTTCGAGCAGGGTGTAGGCTCGCTGCATCCGGGCCAGCATAAGCGAATCCACCGGCCCGCGTCGGGGCATCGGCATTGTCATGACCAGTCCTTTCGCTGACTGAATTTTATTCACCTCGGCCACGATGGCGCGGGCCTGCCGATACACCCGGTACGACGAACGCCCCACCAGCCGGCTCTCGAAAAAACGCTCCGGGTCCACGTTGCGCAGCACGTTCAGGATAGATTCGGGGGTGGCATTACTGGCCATAGCAGCCGATACCAATGCGGCTGTCAGCCCCGCAATGTCACGGGCGTAGCCCTGGTCGAAGATGCTGATGGCGTAGGTCTGGGCGTACGCTTCGGCGGGCTTACCGGGATAAAAACTGCCAATACTTGGCGCGTAGAGCATACCGGCGCAAACGTTTTCTCCCCCGTAAAATCGGCTCAGGGCGTTGCTGTAGCCTGTCAGGTCGTTTTTTAGGTACGGCCTTGCCACCCGCGCCCATTCCTGAAGCCATGCCATTTCGCGGCTGCGCTGTTCGTAGGGTTCGGGGTCAAGTCCTTCTGTTTTCTTCAGTTTCTGAATACTACTCTGATACTCGTTCAGGATGGTCTGTGCAAAAGCCTTTGGGTCCAGCCTGGGCGACTGAGTGAGCAGGTACCGGCTGGCCAGTATTTTCCAGCGGGTGTCGTCGGTGGTACCGCCAGCGGGCAGATTATATGCCCAGGTCCCCTCCGGCGAGGGTTCACGTACCATTGTGTCCAGCCGATTCACCAGCCCGTAATCCAGCGCAATGGCATCGCGGGTCCACATTTCGGTGGGGGCACCCATCGCATCGCCAATGGCCGAGCCGAGCAGCATACCCAGCACTTTATTATAAAGAACCTTGCGGGCGGGAGTTTTTTGGGCAATGGCCGGGCGGCTGATGGCAACGAGCAGACAGAGCAGGACGCAGCGAATTATGGGGCGCATAAGCGGGAGAATCAGAGAATCTATTTAGCAAAGTACGCAACAACAGAGCAGAATCCGTAGTTTGCGACCCGTCTCCTACCGCAACCATATGGCTAAATCGATCTCGTTCCGTTCCGGTCTGGGCAGCGTGCTGCTCTGGTCCGTTATTTCGGCAGCTTTTATCGGTCCCGGCACCGTAACAACCTGTACGCTGGCCGGGTCGCGGTTTGGGCTGGATTTACTCTGGGCGTTGACGTTTTCGACCGGGGCTACCATTCTTTTGCAGGAAGCAGCCGCCCGCATCACACTGGCGTCGGGGCTGAGTATGGGGCAGGTGCTGACGCAAACCTACGGCCCGCGCATCCGGTGGCTGATGGTGGGTCTGTTTGGAGCCGTTACACTGGGCTGCGCGGCCTACGAAGCAGGTAATATTCTTGGTGCTGTTTCCGGCCTATCGCTGCTGCTGTATGCCGAAGCCGCTTCGTCTGTAGTTCCGTTACTGACGGGGCTGGTGGGCCTGAGCTGCGGGCTTTTGCTCTGGCAGGGGTCAACGCAACAAATAGCTAAATTGCTGGGACTGGTCGTGTTCGGGATGGGTGTTGCCTTTGCGTGGGTAGCTACCAGCACCGCGCCCAATGCAGCGGTGCTGGCCCGCTCGCTGGTGATTCCCTCCCTCCCACCCGGCTCAACCGTGCTGGTTATTGGTCTGATTGGCACGACCATCGTACCGTATAACCTCTTTATGGGGTCGGGCATGGGGCAGGCTGGCGGGCAGCAATCCCTGACTGAAATGCGCTGGGGTCTCAGCGTAGCGGTGTTGCTGGGCGGGTTGATCTCGATGGCGATTCTGGTATCGGGTACGCTCATTACGGGCGAGTTCTCGCTGGCGGGCGTAGCCGAAACGTTTACCAATCGGCTGGGCAGCTGGGCAGGCGGGCTGTTTGGGTTTGGACTGGCGGCAGCGGGGTTCACTTCCGCACTGACGGCTCCGCTGGCGGCTGCCATTACGGGTCAGAGTCTGCTGGGCTGGACCGGTCAGGCGGGCGCGTACAGGTACACGTGGCTTGGGGTGCTGGGCGTTGGGCTGGCATTCGGGCTGCTGAATGTAAAGCCCGTGCCTGTTATCGTAATGGCGCAGGCCGTAAACGGACTCTTGCTACCGGTGGTAACGGTGTTCCTGCTGGTGGCGGTCAACAATAAAACCCTGCTGCCCGCACCCTACCGCAATAACCGCTGGCAGAACGCAGCACTGGTGCTGGTAGTAGCCGTTACGGCCTTTCTGGGGCTACGAAATCTATATCTGGCGTTGCACTGATGCACCCGGCAACGTAACAGACCGGCTGTGTTTCTATGTTTCCACTCAACATTTTCCGCCGAAAAACACGGATGGTACGCCCGTATTTTTGGTTAGTATCAATAGAAAATCACCTAATTCGTCTCTTCATTCATGCTTCAGTTTCTTAAATACGTGCTGGCCACCATCGTTGGGTTGTTGCTGTTTTCGTTCATCGGTCTCCTGTTGCTGATAGGCATCGGAGCGGCCTTCTCGGCATCGGACAGCAAGGTCAGCGTGGCCACAAATTCAGTGCTAAAAGTTGACCTGAATCAGCCCATTCAGGAGCGTAGCGTCGATAACCCATTCAGCGACTTTGGCTTTAGCGGCAACGATGGCAACACCCTCGGCCTGATCGACCTTAAGGAAGCCCTGACAGCCGCCAAAACCGACGATAACATCAAGGGTATCTACCTGCAAAGCGAAAACCCACAGGCGGGCTGGGCCTCCATCGAAGAAGTCCGTAACGCGCTGATCGACTTCAAAAAATCAAAGAAGTTCGTTTATGCCTATGCCGAAACCATGAGCGAGAAGGGCTATTACGTAGCCTCGGTAGCCGATAAGATTTACCTTAATCCGGTGGGTGGGATGGAATGGAACGGCCTGAACGCCGAACTTACCTTTTTCAAAGGCACGCTGGATAAACTCGGTCTGAAACCCGAAATATTCCGCGTAGGTCAGTTCAAGAGTGCTATCGAACCGTTTATCCGCGAGGACATGAGCGAACCCAACAAACTTCAGGTCAGCTCCTTCCTGAACTCTATTAACGACCATATGCTGGTCAATATCGCCAAAAGCCGGGGTCTGCGCGTCGATTCACTCAGCTACTACGCCGACAAACTGACCATTCAGGAGCCGGAAGATGCCCTGCGTACTAAACTCGTA
>JBBRUB010000460.1:0-4169 GCA_038248175.1 Cytophagales bacterium
ACCAACTCCATTCTGTTCGGG
The DNA here is from genome assembly GCA_038248175.1 of Cytophagales bacterium. Classification (GTDB taxonomy): domain Bacteria; phylum Bacteroidota; class Bacteroidia; order Cytophagales; family Spirosomataceae; genus Spirosoma. The sequence goes on from JBBRUB010000460.1 coordinate 22, forward strand.
AAGCTGACACCCCGCACACTGGGCCGGTTAATTGCGCTCTACGAACACAAGATTTTTACGCAGGGCATAATCTGGAATATTTTCAGTTTCGATCAGTGGGGCGTGGAGCTTGGCAAGCAGCTCGCCAGCAAAATCCTGCCCGAGTTACAGGACAACCAGCCCGTAACCACGCACGATAGTTCGACCAACGGATTGATGAATGCCTATAAAGAAATGCGGGGCCAGGTCAAATAAGGCAAGTCTATGGAATAGGGTAGTAAATTGGAATAGTCAAAACAAAGTCTGGCAGACGCCGGTTAAAGGGGTGTAGTTTCGATTACATCTTTTTTTTGTACAACTCAACTAAACGAATAGACAACGTTATGAAACTCTCCTTGTTGATGCCAGCGTTATGCCTCGGCAGTCTTGGTTTGGCGCAGGCCCAAACCTCGCCCATATCCCCGATGTCGGGTACCCCAGCAAATGGTACCTACACAACAACGTCGGCAACGACATCGAATACGGATAATTCGATGAACACGACCACTCCATCGAATTCGTACAACAGTAGTACGACTACTACGAATGGAAGTGCGAATATGAACGACGGTACGATCAGTAATTCCGGTACAGCTGGGACCAATGGTACTTATAACTCAGTCGCACCTGCCTATGGTACTACAACAGCCACCTACAGTTCTACAGACTCAAAGAAAAACCGGAGCTATGATGATCGGGCGGTCAAAGAAGGCCGATTCGGTGTTTACGCAGGCGCAAACTTCTCTCGCTTCGTCAACGAACCAATTCCAGATGGAGCCTACCGCGCAGGGTATCAGATTGGTGTCTATGGCCGTACAGCTGGTACCATCTTCGGTCAGTTAGGGGTTGAATATCGCACGTCCACGGCTGGTCTGGTACGCAATGGTACTGGTCAGCCTACGCAATCGCCGAGACAGATTTCGGGCAACATAGATCAGCATTTTGTAGCCATTCCTGCCTATGTAGGTGCTCGTTTAGGTACAGCACTGGGGGTGCGTTTACAGGTAGGCGCCGAGGTATCGGCCCTGGTCGTTAACTCGTCTAATGAGTTTGGAATTGGTAATGATGATGTACGTCGTGCTATTGTGGCTGGTCTGGCCGGTGTCGGCATTAATCTTGGACCCGTCACGCTTGATGCCGTTTACAATCTCGGTCTAACCAATGTATTCGAAGCCAACGACACGAAACGTCGGTTAATAGCCATCAATTTAGGCTTTCGTTTCTAGAGCAAACCATCAATTGGTACGCAGAGCCGTTTCACCCGAAACGGCTCTTTTTTTATTAGTCTGGTACAAATAGGGGAACCAGCCCTACAAACAATACCGAAGGAAGGCAGTTTAGTAATCGATTGAACTTGATTTTTTACTCAACAAAAAACACTATGAAAACTTTTGTAACAACAGCATTGCTGGCGGCTGGTCTCTGTAGCTCAAGCCTGTTGTATGCCCAGCAGAACTCAAACGACGGCGACCGTAACCGCAACGACGAACGCAACCGCAACGACAACCGCAGCGTGGACAATCAACGCGACCGTTATCAGGATCAGCGCAATTTTCAGGAGGAACGCTACAACGACATGCGCGACGTTAGGCAACAACGGATGCAGAACATGCGTGACGACCGCCAGGAACAGGAACGCCGGGAACAGCAGCGGATGGACGACATCATGGACCAGCGCCGGTCATACAATCAGCGGGCCAACGCCAGCCGCCGGTACGAAAATCCCTACATGAGCGACATGGACGCCGGTGATCGGTACAAGAATACGTTTGACGAGCGCGACCTGAGTAAAGCCTACGACGACGGATATGAAGACGGAATGAAAAGCTCGGAACGGGCGCAGAATAAAGAGCGTAAGGGTAACTACCAGAACTTTGCTTTTGGTATTTACGGCGGTGCCAATGCTACCCGCTTTGCCGGCGAAGACCTCAATGGTAACGCGCTGAGCGGACGTCTGGGCTACCAGTTGGGTTTGTTTGTACGCGGTGGTGGCCGTGTGTATGGTCAGATCGGCGTTGAGTACATGACATCCAGTTCTGACATCTCGACGATTAACAGCTCTACGGCCCTGCCTGCCAGTTCAACGGCTATTTCGTACAACAGCATTACCTCAAATGTTGATCAACAGTTTCTGAACGTGCCGGTTTACATTGGTTTCAAACTGGTTGAATCGGATCGGGGTATATCAGCGGTGCGGTTCCAGATTGGGGCAGAACTGGCGGCCCCGCTTAAAATCACGAACCTGCCCAACGAAAATGCACCCGGTGGTATTCAGCAGAGTAATCTCCAGCAAACTACGATCAACGGACTGGCCAGTCTGGGTTTTGATGCAGGACCAATTTTCCTGAGTGCGGTGTATCACTACGGTTTTTCTGACATTCTGAAGGAACCCGTAGAAGGCATCGTTAACTCACAGCGACGTATTCTGAGCGTTAACGTTGGTTTGAAGTTCTAAAAGCCTTTCTGTCAAGGCAGAACAGTTTGCCCGGTTCCAGTTTGCTGGTAGCCGGGCTTTTTTGTGTTTACTGACGTGGTAATCGAATAGTAAACACCGTGTTTCCGGGTTGGGTATCTACGCTGAGTGTACCGCCGTGGCCTTTTGTAACGATGTCGTAGCTGATGGACAATCCGAGTCCGGTACCCTGACCAGTTGGTTTGGTTGTAAAAAACGGCTGAAAAATCTTTTGTCGCACGGTATCAGAAATGCCCGGCCCATTGTCGGCCACCCGAATTACCACCTGCCCGTTATCCTGAAATGTTTGCACAGATACCGTAGGCGTGAACGATCCGGCAGGTAACGCACCAGACTCCTTCACAGCATAAAAAGCGTTGTTGAACAGGTTGACCAGCACCCGCCCAATATCTTCCGGCACAATGGACACGGTTGGTACGTCAGGGGCAAAATCGGTCTGTAATGTTGCGTTGAAGTTTTTGTCGGTGGCACGCAGCCCGTGATACGCCAGTTTCATCGACTCATCAACGAGGGCATTCAGATTGGTGGGCTGTTTCTGTCCGGTACTGGCACGGCTGTGCTGGAGCATGCCGCGTACAATGCTGGCCGCCCGCTTGCCGTGTTCGCTGATTTTCTGCACGTTCTGGCCCAGATCGCCCAGTAGTTCATCAATCAACGCTTCGTCGCGTTGGTCGGCGGGCTGGTTTTGCTCGGTTTTGAGTTCATCGACCAGTTCAACGCTGACCTCGGCAAAGTTGGTAACGAAGTTGAGCGGGTTCTGAATCTCGTGGGCTATGCCTGCCGTCAGCTCGCCCAGACTGGCCAGTTTCTCACGGTGTACCAGTTGCGCCTGCGTGGCCCGGAGTTCCGTCAGCGACTGGTTGAGTTCGGCAGTTCGCTCATGTACCTGTTCCTCCAGCAGTTCGTTTTGCCGAGCCAGGAGGTGCTGCTTTTCCTGCTCCTGCGCCAGCGTCCGGGCCGAAAGTTGCTCTACCTCGCGCAGATTATCACCCAGGGCGCGGTGCGTCCGGGCATAGTCGCGCACCAGCGACAGGGACAGCCCCACCGGAATACTGAATAGCATAAGCGCAAAGAGGGCAATGAGCGGAACAAACATCAAGAGCTTAGCGTCAGCATTCGATCCAGAAAAAATCGCTGCAATAACAATCAGGTACACCACGATAAAGAGCAGCAGATAGGCCACAAAACGCAGAGAATTCCAGGGCAGCCGGGCGTCGGCGTCGCCGGAGCGTCGGCCCAGCCAGCTTACCCGGACATAGTCGATCAACGCCAGTACGTAGGGAATCCAGGCGACTGTACCGGGGGTACTACCCACGGTAAGTCTGTACACTAAATCAACGGCCAGCAGACCCGTAATTCCGTAAAAGAACCAGCCGCGCCGGATGCTCAGGTATTGATAAACAGCCATGAGCAACAGGATAAAGCCAGCCGGCGCACTGAACTTCCAAACCAGCGAGAGGAGTGACAAACTGGTCAGCGTACCGGCATAATTATCGGCCTGCCTTGATAGCAGCAGCGCAAAGAAAGCCAGCATAGTATAAGCCAGCGTTCGGTTAACCCGCCCCGCTTTGTTTGCCTTGTAGAACAGGAAATGCAACAGGGCCAACACGCCAAATACCGTAATAAAGACGGCTTTCGAGACCCCATTCAACTCCAC
>JBBRUB010000461.1:0-4164 GCA_038248175.1 Cytophagales bacterium
CCTGAGCCGATCAACAAACACGCCTGTTCCTGATCTACTGCGAACCTACGGGCGGTACATGTTCAAAACGTTTACCCGTAGCTATTACCCCTTCATCGAACGCGCACCAAATGCGTTCAGTCTGTTCAAGTCTATTCATCACTACATTCATGTGGAGGTGCGAAAGCTGTATCCCGATGCCGAGCTGCCCCATTTTTCGGTAGAACAGCCCACCGAAAATCACCTGCGGATGCGTTACGAGTCGGAGCGAAAAATGGCCGATTTCGCGCACGGGCTAATTGAAGGGTGCCTGACTCACTACAACGAAACAGCAACTATCCAAAAAACCAACGTTGCCGAAGACGGGACCATAGTCTTGTTCGACATTGTGAAGCAGTGAGCCATATTATGGAAAGCATCGACCTTTTTAAACGCCGATTTACCCGCGAAAAAGCGGCCCGGATTCAGGCAGAAGCTATTCTGGAAGAGAAAGCCCTGGCGCTTTATAATGCCAATAATCAGCTTCTGCACCTCAACGAACACCTTGAGGAGCAGATAAAGGACAAACTGGCCGAACTGGCCCAGAGCGAACAGCGATACCGCCAGCTGATCGAGTCGATACAGGACATTATCTATAAGATTTCGCCCGATGGCTGTTTCACCTTCGTAAGTCCGGTGGTGGAGCGGTTGCTGGGCTACACTGAAAATGAGTTCATAGGCAATCACTTTACCCAGTTTGTAGTAGAGAGTTATCGCCAGCCGCTGGCCGAGTTTTACCTGAACATGATTCAGAACCAGCAGGACAGCACCTACAACGAATTTCCGGTGACAGCTAAAACCGGCCAAATGGTCTGGATTGGGCAGACCGTGCGGACCATTGTTGCGCAGGGAAGGGTGGTGGAACTGGTGGCTGTTGCCCGCGACGTGTCAGACCGTAAAGAAGCTGAGCACGAGCTGGCCAAAGCCCGCCAGGTTGCCGAAGAAGCCCAACAGGCCGAAAAGCAGTTTCTGACCAACATGAGCCATGAGATAAGAACCCCGCTCAACGCCTTTATCGGTATGTCGCACCTGCTCTTCGATACCCAGCCCACCCGCCAGCAGCGCGAGTACATCGATATTCTGAAAACCTCCGCCGATTTCCTGCACAGCCTGATCTCTGACCTGCTCGACATGACCAAGATAGAAGCGGGCCGGGTTGAGATACACCCGCGCCCCTTTGATCTGACCGGCCTGCTGCGGGCCATCCAGAAGGTATTTGCCCTTAAACTCAGCGAACGGCCCGTTACCATCGATGTCATGCTCGATGCCCGGCTGTCGGGCGATTTTGTGGGCGACGATGTGATGCTGAACCAGATTCTGATGAACCTCATTGGCAACGCCGACAAGTTTACCGAAGCAGGCAGCATTGACATATCGGCCCAGATTGTGGAGGAAGACAACTGCCAGTGCCTGATCGAGTTCCGGGTGAGCGACACCGGCGTGGGTATTGATGAAGACAAGCGGGAGTTGGTTTTCAAAAAGTTCAGGCAGATAAACCCGCAGGGACACAAGTACAAAGGCACGGGTCTGGGACTGGCCATCACCAAAGAACTGATTGAACTACAGGCGGGCAGTATCCGGGTGCAGAGCCGGGTGGGGCAGGGCAGTACATTTATTTTCCGGATTCCCTACGCCCGCGCCCCCGCAGCCAACGCGCCCGACACCTACCGCCAGCCCCAGCCCGCCACCGGAAAACTGGCTATCGGGCATTTACTGGTGGTAGAAGATAACCTCATGAACCAGACCTATATCGGCAGTTTGCTTACCAAATGGAAAATACCGTTTACGCTGGCTTCGAATGGCAAACAGGCCGTTGAAGCAGCCAAGAAGCAACGGTTCGATATAATTCTGATGGATATCCAGATGCCCATTATGGACGGCTACGAAGCCACCGTTGCCATTCGCAGTGCGCACAACCCTAACCAGCACACACCCATTATTGCGCTGACAGCCTCGGCCATGCTCAGTAATAAAAATGTGGCCATTGAGGTAGGCATGAACGATTTTCTGACGAAACCGTTCGAGCCAACCCAGCTGATGAGTATGCTTGAGCGGTACGCGCCTGCCCAGCCAGCAGATCAGACCACCCCCGGCACTGCCATGACCATAACACCTGACCCGACCGATGACTGTCCACCCACTGTACCAACCCCCAACCAGCTTCATAGAACCGATCTACTTGACCGCAAACGCCTGCGCGACCTTTACGGTACCGACGCAGCCTATGCCGCCGATATGTTCAGCACCTTTCTGAACGACATAGTACCCGAGCTACTTCAGCTGCCCACCGTTTGCCATAGCCCGGACCGCAGTCAACTAACTGCACTAGCCCATAAACTGCGCCCCACACTCGGCATGGTAGGCCTGACGCAACTGGAAACCCAGTTGCACACCCTCGAAAAAGACCTGCTCACCGATGTCCATGACCCAACCGTTACGCAACGCTGCCAAACTATAACCGACCAGTTAACCGCCCTGCTGCCTGACCTGCAAACTGAGTTACAGTCACTCACCACCGGACAACCCGTATGAACCTGACGTGTATAATTGTCGATGATGAAATTATGTCGCGGCAGTCGCTGCAACGGCTCTGCGATCAGCACCCCGCATTAATTGTAGGGGGGAGTTTTTCCTGTGCCAGCCAGGCCCTGGACTACCTGGCCCAGCACCCGGTCGATCTGATCTGGCTCGATGTGGAAATGCCCGAACAGACTGGCTTCGATCTGCTGGAGCAACTCCCGGCCATTCCGTTTGTGGTGCTTACAACCAGCAAAGTCGAGTACGCTTTCGATGCTTTCCAGTATCAGGTAACGGACTATATCCGTAAACCCATTACGCTGCCCCGCTTCAAGGTTGCCGTGGAGAAAGTGCTGGATATGGCCCGCCTTACCCAGACCGACACCCAGCCCAAACACCGGGAAATTTACGTTAAGTCCGACGGTCGTTACATCCGCCTGCCGTTCGACGTCATCACGCACGTAGAGAACATGGGTGACTACGTCAAGATTTTCACCACCTCACAAACGCACGTAGTACACACAACCATGAAATCGCTCGAAGAAAAACTGGGGCCACCGTTTCTGCGGGTGCATCGGTCGTACATCGTTCACCTCGACAAAATCGTGGATATCGAAGAAAATACCCTTGTCGTGCAGGACAAGGTTATTCCTATCAGCCGGGCCAGCAAACCCGAACTGATGAACCGGCTCAATTTACTCTGAGTTACCCAGTACCCATAAAAACCTCTTTTCACTTCCTCTTTCTGTTTTCTTAATTAGTGACACAATCCATCAATACTCTGTTTGCCGGTCCGGCCCCGCCCGACTCGTCTCTGCCCGACATGGCGGCAATGGCTCCACTTACCGCCCCCGAAATGGTTTTGGTTCGTGACGGCTGGAACAAGTTTCTGGCTTATCGGGATATGCTGATCGAACTGTTTTGTGAGCGGCTGCTTTACGAAGAACCCGACCTTGTCAACCGCTTTGGCAACGCCCTCGATGAGGTACCCCAGTATTGGATGCAGTTGCTGGAACGGGCCGTTGGGCAGTTGGTTTGTCCGCACCGGCATACCGGCCCGGCGGGTACGAATAATGTCAATGCCGGTTCTGCTTTGCCAACAGTGACGTGTCTGACGCAGCAGCTCAACGACCTCGGTATGCAACCCCGACACTGGCAAACGGCCCGCCAGGTGTGGCTCTGGACTCTGGCGCGTATGCCGCACCTCGAAGCCTACGACCGCGAAAACCTCGCAAAGGAACATGATTCGGCCCTGTACCGTTTTTTTTCGCTCTACGTAATGCGGCCCGCGCTTGACGCCAGTCAACAGCAAGTCGATACGCCCCTGCCGTTTCTACAGTCGCCGTTGGCCGGTCGGCAGCGGCTGCTCGATTCCGCTCGGGCGTTTGTCAACCAGATGGCTCAGGAATTAAACTGGCCCGAAGCAGACTGCGCTCAACGATGGCACGAAATCAACGATGAAATTGATCAAACCGGCACCTACACCCACACCACCAATGAACTGACATACGGCGCGATGCTGTCCTGGCGAAACGCCAGCAAGTGCATTGGCCGCATTTCGTGGCGGACAATGAAAGTACGCGACCGGCGGCACGTAACGGACCCCGACGCCATGTTTCAGGAATGTGC
>JBBRUB010000462.1:0-4161 GCA_038248175.1 Cytophagales bacterium
ACCCACCCCTAAATATAATTTAATTATTTATTTCTACAATTTTTTTTTTATTTTTTACTCCCCCCAAAATACCAACCCCACCCCCGGCGGATGTAGAACTCGTCCAGTTCTTTTGAGTCTTTGTACTTGATTCGCAGAGCCACTAAATCCTTGTGCAGTTTGGCCTGAACAGCAGCGTAGGCGGGGTCATTATACACGCTTTTGAGTTCGTGGGGATCAGTCTGGCGGTCGTAGAGTTCCCATTCGTCCACGTCGTGATAGAAATGAATCAGCTTATATCGGGCCGTTACGATGGCGTAGTGCCGCTTTATGGCATGAACGCCGGGGTATTCGTAATAATGATAATAAGCCGCATCGCGGAAGTTTTTGGTTTCTCCCCGAAACAGCGTCATCATACTCTGGCCCTGCATATCGGTGGGAATTTTTACGCCCGCAGCATCCAAAAGTGTTGGCGCAAAGTCCAGATTCTGGACTAACTGATTGTTTACGCTTCCCGGCTTAATTACCCCCAGCCAGCGCACCAATAACGGCGTTCTAAACGACTCTTCATAGACGAATCGCTTATCAAACCAGCCGTGTTCGCCGAGATAAAAACCTTGGTCGGAGGTATAGACGACAATGGTATTTTGGGCCAAACCGCTCTGTTCGAGGTAGTCCAGTACCTTGCCCACGCCTTCATCAACAGCGGCAATCGTGCCTAAATAGTCCTGCATGTACCGTTGATACCGCCACTTCATCAATTCACGCTCTGACATTTTCGGGTAGTCGGCTTTGAACTTCTCGTTAATGGGCCTGTAATATTTATCCCATTCGGCTCTCTGTTGTGCATTTAACCGCCCCACTTCATGATTAAAACCCGCCAGGCCTTTGTTAAAGGCATTTCTATCCACATCGGTTTGCTGCACAGTTTCCGGATAGAGTTTAGAGTCACCTGACCAATTCATGTGCGTCAAGATATTCATCTGAGCGGTTTTGGCCGCCGTACCTCGCCCCCGATAGTCGTCAAAAAGCGTGGCGGGTTCGGGAAAAGTACGCTTAGTATATTCCGGCAAATGACGTAAGGCCGGCAGCCACTCCCGATGCGGGGCTTTGTGCAGGTACATCATTAGAAAAGGTTTGTCGGTATCCCGTTCTTTCTGAAGCCAATTGAGCGTCATGTCAGTAATGAGGTCGGTTACATACCCGGTGAGGGTAATTTTCCCGTTTTTCTTGGTGATGAATTCAGGGTTATAATACACACCCTGTCCCGGCAGAATCTTAAACTCATCGAAGCCTTTGGGGTTGTTGCCGAAGTGCAATTTGCCGAACATGGCCGTTTGGTAGCCTGCCTCCTGCAACAACTGTGGAAAGGTAATCTGGGTGGTATCGAACGGAAATCTATTGTCCACTTTCCCATTGAGATGACTGTGCTTACCCGTCAGGATAACAGCCCGCGAGGGTGCACAGATGGAGTTGGTCACGCTGGCGTTGGTGAAGAGTACCCCCCCTTTGGCAATACGGTCGATATTGGGCGTTTGAATGAGTCGGTTGCTGTACGCGCTGATGGCCTGATAGGCATGGTCGTCCGACATAATAAAGAGAATGTTGGGCCGCTTCTGCGCTTGTTGTGCGGTTGAAGTATTGAGTTTCGCACGCCCGCAAGCTAAAACGACAAGCAGGAAGCCAGATAGAGCTGCAATTCGTTTTGTACGTTTCTTATTCATCAGATCAATGGATTAGAGAGAATTTAAAGGCCCGATTCGGCCATTCCATAGGCCCGTATTCGTTTCACGTTATAGGCTATGTGCCAATTTCTCGAATAACAAAGTCAGCGACTTTAATTGTATTGTCCGGTAAATAACGGCTGGCTTGAGGCTTGTAATCACCGGATAAACTCAAACCAAAACACTTCCAGCCTTTTCCAGATGCCGATTTCTCCCGCCAGTGGTTTATAGACCACATATAAATCATGCTGACCCTGGGTGGCTTGTATCCGGGCTACTGGAGTCTGCTCTTTGGGTGGCCCCGGTTCCACGGGTAACACACCCACCAGCGGTCCTGCAGGTTCATTCAGCCGTAATTCAAGTTGGCCCGTCAGGTCAGGCGAGTTGAGCCGGACAGCAATTGACCCAATGTCCGTCAGGTCAATCTGTTTGAAGACCATCCACGCTCCCACTTCGTTGTAAGCCATTACGCTCTCGGTGGCGTTCAGGTTTCGGCTGGCAACATCTTTTGTAGCACTGGCTTCCTGCGCAGCTACGCGGGGCGACCGCAACAGCACCACATCCCGTCCCGTCAGCCCACCCCGGTCGGTGTATTGTGCGGTCAGCAGGTACCGGCCTGATCCGTTGGCCATTGCCAGCGTACCCTGCACCGGAGCAGCCGCAGGAACTTCTTTCAGCGACAGGATATACCGCACCATCTCACCAGCATCGGCTCTGCTCAGTTGCGGATGAGCCGACATCACGTGATCACTGCCCCATACGCCCCCGCCCCCGTTGATGATTTTGCCCGCCAATGTACCAGTTGCCGACGCATCGTACCGCTGCGAAACAGCCAGGAGACTGGGGCCGACTGACTGTTTTTCTTTGGCATGACAGGCCAGACAATCGCTGCCCTCCACCAGCAACTGCCCCCGACTATGTACGTCTCCTGCCGCATCTAGGCCCGCAAAGTCGTAGCCTTCGGGCAGGTATTGCTTTGTAACGCGCACTTGTTTAGGTGTTATGGTTTTACCGAGCTGACCCTCCTCGCGGTCCTGCACCTGCACCCGGTAGGCCAGGGGTTGTTTGTCGAAATAAAACGACCGGTTGCCGGTCAGATCAATGCGTACGGTGGGCGGTTCGTTACCTACCCGAATAGTCAGCTTTTCTACCGACGAACCACCCCGCCCGTCGGTAACGGTTAGCCGAACTGGATAGGTACCAGGTTTGGCAAATGTAAACGTGGCCGTTTTCCTCGTTGACCCCGCCCCCCGTCCTGCAAACTGCCATCGGTAGCGGAGTGAATCGGCTCCGTCATAATCGAACGACCCATCCGCCGAGAACTTTACGCGCAACGGAGCGGCCCCTACCATTTTACTGGCCGACAACTTTGCCACTGGTGGGCGGTTGCCTTCGGTGTAGTCGATGCGTACCAGCCGGGCATCGGTGTTCTTGGCCCGCCAGTAGGCTCCGTACTCCAGCAAGTAAAGTGCGCCATCGGGTCCGAACGCCATATCAATGGGCTTGCTGAAGGTTTCGTTCGGCAGAAACGGCTCCAGTGCGGTCAGTTTGCCCGATGTGTCAATGCGGGCGGTGAAGAGCCAGTTGCGCATCCAGTCGGCAATGAACCAAGACCCTTCATAATAGCGGGGAAACGTTCGGGTTGGCACGGGGCTGGTGGGAGCATGATAAATCGGCCCGCCGATGGCATTGCGGCCCCCAGTACCGAGGGCCGGAAACTCCGGCGACAGACTATATGGATACCAAATCAGAGCGGGCTGCGCCGGGGGAAGTTGCCGGATGCCAGTATTATTGGCCGACTCGTTGACTGGAGTTGACGGGCTGAATGGCTTACCCGATTGCCCCGTGTTGAAATCATACGGGTGATAGGGTTTACTGTTCCCCACGAAATAGGGCCAGCCAAAATTTCCCGCTTTGGCAGCGCGGTTAAACTCGTCGTGTCCACGTGGCCCCCGACCTAAGCTGTCTTTACCCGCATCCGGGCCTACTTCGCCCCAGTACAACACGTCGGTTTGTTGATCAACGTTAATGCGGTAGGGATTTCGGCAGCCCATCACGTAGATTTCGGGACGCGTACCGGGCGTCCCGGATGGGAAAAGATTACCCGCCGGAATCGTGTATGAACGATCTGATTTAGCCACATCCGTTGTGGGACGAATGCGTAGGATTTTACCGCGCAAATCGTTGGTATTGCCCGCCGACCGTTGTGAGTCAAATGTTTGCCGACCCGGTCGCTCGTCGGTGGGGGCGTAGCCATCTGACCCAAATGGATTAGTATTATCGCCCGTGCTTAGATACAGGTTGCCCTGGCTGTCGAAGGTCAGCGAACCAGCCGAGTGGCTCACGCCTTCGGCGACCACCGGAATCCTAAGCAAATCGCGTCGGCTCTGCTGCAGCAGACTGTCGGGACCCACCACGAAGCGGGCCAGTACGTTGTAGGCAGTATCGGCCACCAGAA
>JBBRUB010000463.1:0-4156 GCA_038248175.1 Cytophagales bacterium
CCCTGCAACGTGAAAGTGATGATCGAGGGCGAAGAAGAAGTTGGTTCCGATCACCTCGGTACGTTCGTGGCGCAAAATCGGGAACTGCTCAAAGCTGACGTGATTCTGATTTCGGATACCAGCATTATCTCCAACGAAACCCCCTCGCTCGAAGCAGGTTTACGCGGGTTGTCGTACGTGGAAGTGGAGGTAAACGGCCCCAACCGCGACCTGCATTCGGGTGTGTATGGTGGGGGTGTGGCCAATCCAATCAACGTATTGGCCAACATGATTGCCAGTCTGCACGACGAGCAGGGCCGCATCACCATCCCCGGCTTTTACGACAACGTTGTAGATCTGACCGACGCCGAACGCGCCGAACTGGCTAAAGCTCCGTTCGACTTGACTGAATATGAGCGCGACCTCGGCATTGACGCCGTCATGGGCGAAGCTGGGTACTCTACCAACGAGCGCACGAGCATCCGGCCCACACTGGATGTAAACGGTATCTGGGGTGGCTACACGGGCGAAGGAGCCAAAACGGTACTGCCCGCCAAAGCATCGGCCAAAATCAGTATGCGGCTGGTACCCAACCAAACGCCCGACGAAATAACCGACCTGTTCACCAGGCACTTTATGGCCATTGCTCCGGCGGGCGTGACGGTTGCCGTGCGTCCGCATCACGGCGGTTTACCCTACGTAACGCCTACGGATTCGGTGGAGTTTGAAGCGGCCAGCCGGGCATTTGAAGATGCCTGGGGTAAGAAACCCATCCCAACGCGCGGGGGCGGCAGTATTCCCATTGTAGCCTTGTTTGAGCAGGAACTGGGCGTAAAATCAATCCTGATGGGGTTTGGACTGGACATCGACGCGCTGCACTCGCCCAACGAAAGCTACGGCCTATTCAATTTTTACAAAGGCATCGAAACGATTCCGTACTTCTACAAAAACTACGCGGAACTGAAAAAATAAGATGAAACAAGTCGCCCTGACCCTGTTGCTGATCTGCCTGACCGGTTCGCTGACGCTGGCTCAGCAAACCACCCGACCGCTAACCCCCGCCGAGCAAAAGCAGAAAGAACGGGTAGAACGTGAGGTGCAACTTCAGCATGAAATCCGGGAACAAGCCGCCCGCAAACAGCAGGAATACGAAGCCAAACAGGCCGAGAAAGAACGGAAGAAAGCCGCCCGTCAGGCCGCCAAAGACAACCCGGCCCCTGACCCAAAGCCCGTTGCCCAGCCCGCTACCGTAATGAAACCGCAACAGGCCGTAACCGAGACGCCCAGGCCCGAACCCCCAGTAGCCCAACCCCGTCAGAAACGCGAAAAAAAGGAGAAAATCCTCCCGGAGCCAGTTGTTGCCACCCCAACCCCGGTCATCAGCGAACCGACCAGCGAACGCGCCGAGCAACCGGCTACCGTTACCGAACCCGCCACAAAGCCAGCCCGGCCCGTGCGCGAACGGAAAGAGCGGCCCGTTCAGGTAAAGCCAGTGAAAGAAACACCCGTGCCGATGAAGTTAGACGCGGCCAGCCCCGATATAGTGTCTCGCCCAAAGCATGATTTTCTGCCCAAAGGCCACCTGTTCGATCCCATTCTGCTCGACCCGCTTGAGGCCCAGACCTACGGCAGTATTTTGCCAGCCTACTACACCGAAGGCCAGAAATATAAAGGTAGTATGGTGCCGTTTGCTTTTGGGTTTGCCAAACCCTTTTACCGCCGGACAACCGCTCCCGGTCGGGCCGAAGAACTGGTGCTGGATCTGGCTTCGTTTACGCAGTTTGAGGTGTTTTTCGATCAGGACAAAGGAAAGCAGCTTCGGCGCATTGTAAACAACGATTACAAGGTTAGTATTAGCTACAACCTTCGGCGGGGCGAGAACAACTACCGCATCCGGGTGTATCACATCTCGTCGCACCTCGGCGATGATTACATTTTTCGGAATAGTATCACGGCTCCGTCGCCCAACTCAGTTAACTACGAACAGTTAGACGTAACATACAGCCGTACCGTCGATAACTGGCGGCTGTACGGTGGATTGGGTGTGGTGCTGCGCAGGAAAGAAGAGCGTAAACTACTCAGTGCGCAACTGGGCGCGTTCTATAAAAAGCCATCCGAACACCTGGCCCGGCTGGTGGGGGGCATCGATGTGAAATTCTGGCAACAGACCGACTTTCGGCCCGGTATTCACGGGGGTATCGGCGTGGAGGTAGGCCGGACGCAGAACAACCTTACGTTTTTGCTCGAAGGCTATTCGGGTTTCCGCCCGTACAGTCAGTTCGAGCAGCAGCAAACGTCTTGGATTGGCCTGGGCGTGTACTTAAATCCGTTTTAATTGATTGTTATTTGCTGCGCGTCATTTATAGTCATTGGTTGCGTCCTGAATAATGACCACGAACGACGCGAAGCAAAATGACACGCAGTGAATGACAAAAAGATATGTGGTTAGAAAATAAGCGAATTGTGGTCATTGGCGGCACAACGGGCATGGGCCTGTCGGCGGCAATGGCGTTTGTGCGCGAGGGTGCGCAGGTGGTCGTGGTGGGGCGTAATCCCGAAAGCTGCACCGCTGCCGAACAACAACTGGATGGCAACGGCCTGGCTATGTCGGGCGATGCGTCGGACCCGCAAACGGCTCCGCAGGCTATTACGCTCTGTCAGCAGATTTTTGGTGGATTTGACGGGCTGTATCACGTAGCGGGCGGCTCCGGCAGGCGGTTTGGCGACGGACCCCTGCATGACATCACGCTGGATGGCTGGAACTACACGGCCAACCTGAACCTGACCTCGCTCATGCTGTCTAATCAGGCTGCGGTGCGGGCCTTTCGGGCGCAGGGCAGCGGGGGTACGATCCTGAACATGGGGTCGGTGCTGGGGTCGAGACCTTCGCCGATATATTTTGCCACCCACGCCTACGCAGCCATGAAGTCGGCGGTAATTGGCTTTACTAAGTCTGTAGCGGCCTATTACGCCCCCGAAAATATCCGGGTCAACGTACTGGCTCCGGCACTGGTAGAGACACCAATGGCAAAGCGGGCCACTGAAGACGACGTGATTATGGCCTTCACCGAAACAAAACAACCGCTCGACGGGGGGCGTATCGGTAAACCCGACGATCTCGACGGGGCCGCTGTATATTTTATGTCCGATCAAAGTCGCTTCGCTACTGGCCAGGTCTTGACCATTGACGGCGGCTGGAGCATATCGGACGGACAGGTTTGATCGGCAAATTGACCTGTACAACAAGAATTGATGATGGCGAAAACTGAACTAAAGCGAATTGCTGCTGCCCGACTGCTCGATGCTGAAGCTTTAGTAAATGCGCAACGGTTAGACGGGGCTGTATATCCCTGTAGTTATGCCGTTGAGATTGCCTTAAAGGCCAGAATATGCGAAACCTTGAATTGGTCTGACTTTCCTGAAACCAGTAATGAATTTCAGGGGCTGTCGAGTTTTAAAACCCACGACTTCAACACACTGCTTCGCTTGTCAGGTATCGAGGACGTTATCAAGACGTCTTACCTGACGGGGTGGTCTATGCCGAAACCGTGGAAGCCCGAACTACGTTATGCCAAAACGGGTACGGCTTCCCGGGCTACTGTGTTATCAATGATTAGCGCAGCCAAAACAATCCTCGGAATACTATGAGAACACTTGCTGCTAAACTCGGTCATTTGCGGAAAAGTATAGAGGAAGAGCGCGGAGATTTTACGCTGTTCGCATTTGTCTTACCAGAAGATACCATTGCCTGGGACTTGCTGGTTGCCGCCAAATGGATAGACGACGACCAAAATGTAGCGTTACGCTATCTGGTCGAAAAGGTACAGAAGATAGTTACCAAAGAAGAACTATTGGCTATATCAGGCATTTTGATATTTGACAATGATAAGTTTGATGAATCAGATGTGATAGATTCTGAAACCGGATGGGAAGAAAATAACATCGAATTTTATGGACGTCACGTCCAAAAGGCTTATATCTTCAAATCACCGCTTGAAGACTTTCAGATAGCTGCGAGCCGATAGCTGATTGATGATTGAGACCCCGCGCCTGACACTGTTGCCACTATCGCTCGATCAATTGCGGCTGCACATTGCCGATAGTGTGCAACTGGAAGTCTCGGTGGGATTACTGCCCGGCTACCGCGAAGTTGATACTTACCTGATGAGTGTGATCA
>JBBRUB010000464.1:0-4154 GCA_038248175.1 Cytophagales bacterium
ATAAAATATAGGTAGTTTTAAGATTATATTTCGGAACTTCATTACAACGCTTGTTGTAAGAAACAGACATTGCCTTTTTGTGCGCTCCGCGTGGGCGGCTGTCGTGCGACAGGAAGCCCGTCCCGAAGGCAGGCGTTCAGCCCAACGAGGGCAGGGGTGTAAAGGATCGCTTCGCTCCCCATCAACCCCTGCGGGTGTTGGGTGTTCCATTCAATCGGTGCTTGCAAGGCAGGTCACGGGCGATAGTGCGAACGTCCCGATAGGCAGGTTTGGGCTTCCATTTTTGGGTTCCGGCTGACAGGGTGAACGCCCCGAAGGTTGGGCCGGTCGCGTTCGACAAGGCGAACACCCCCGTCAAGTCAGGCTTGATACAAAAAGCATTAGTAGAGAAATGAGACAAACTATATTAGACCAGATTTCTACAGCCCTTGCGGCCAATCGGAAGTATTTTATAAGCAGGGCTTTCTTATAAAAAATTTCTTGGCTGAATTCATCTGTTTTATGCCAATTTGGAGCATCAAAGATGCTGACATAACCCTCTTTGACGACGAATTTAGCCAGTAAGCTGATCGAGTTCAGGATTTTTAAAGGAAACTAAAGTTCCGTTTGGTACACTTGCGAGGCCTTTGGAGTTTTTATAAGAAAGCCCTGCTGATCGGAGACAAAAAAGGATATGGGTTTGTGGATGAGTCCACTCCTGAATTATCAATGGCTATAGAACCCACTTTTAGAGGGAAAGGCCATGGTCGGGTGCTTGTTGAGAAGCTGATTAATAAACTACGAGACCAAGGTTACAGTCAACTATGCTTAAGTGTTGATAAGCAAAATAGAGCTGTCAATTTATACCAGCATTTAGGATTTAGCGTAGTGAGCGAGGAGGAAACGTCTTACACAATGCTCAAGAAAGTAGCGTGATTCAGACGGGCCTACACTGTCGTTTCACCAAGATCATTTAGACACCTATCTTTATCTGCTACCAGACAGGTCAATGACATAGTCTGAGTTGCAAAACGCACCTAATTAAAGTACCACGCCCGGCCCCTCGTAAAGAAGGGCCGGGCGTGGTCTTATTCCGGGAATGACCAGTGTTTCAATTATCCGAACGTCCCTGTAGAATATTCAGGATAGCGGTCAGCGTTTCGCCTTGTTGGGCTTGTACCTGTTTCATCTGCGCTATATCACTTTTCATCTCGGCTTGCTCCTTCAACAGAAACGTAATACTGTCACTTTGCTGATTGATGCTGTCGGTCATAAGCTGTATGCCACTGGCGATGCGCCGGAGTTGGGCGGTGTGCAGGTCGAACTGCGCACTATGTTCAGCCAAAAGTGGCTCTATCTGGTCAAGTCGGCGGTCAGGTGTCATGGATAGTCTTTTTGTAAATTTCGTGTCAGCCGATGCGTCGAACCGCAACAAATCACAACGCAATCAATACTTGTTGATAATCGAGTCGGGCAGAACCTGCACGTCGATTTTCGTGGCTTTCATCAGGGCCGCTCGGTTGTTCTGTCCGTCCACGTAGGCGGGGTTCACAACCATTGAACGGTTGTAGTAGTACGAAGCCAGTTGCAGCTTCTGCGGGTTGTTTTCGGCAAAGCCCTCGCCCTGGTAAATCACGCCGAGGTTGTTGTAGGCGGGGGCGTAGGCGTTGGCCGCGCGGATGGTCTGCTTGTAGTAATACTTGGCCGAATCGACGTTGGGCGTAATTTTCTGGAAGACGTAGGCCATCGAGAAATACGCTTCGCCAAAGTTGGGGTAGATGCGCGTCGATTCCTGCAAGTGGTCCAGTGCCCAGCGTCCGTGCTTGTTGGCGTAAGCCAGATTGGTATCAATCAAAGCCTGCCCTTTTTTCACCTGTTCGAGTGATGGTTTGGGCTTGATGCCATTCACGGCGTTGGCAATGGAGTCGGCTTTGGCGCGGTCTTTCAGGCCCTTCTCAATCCACTCATTAGCTACGTGCCGCTGTACCTGACAGCTTGTAGGGGCATACGGCAGGGCCGAGTTGAACAGCACAAAGTTGTTTTCCCAGTCGGGGTTGCGCTCCACGGTTTTGAACGAATACAGCCCGGCCACTACGGCCATCAGTCCCAGCAATGGCGCGTACCGTACCATCATCGGCTTTGTTGACTCAGCGGTGTCGCGTACGAGTAGTTTCTGCGCGGCCCAGACCAGCACGAAGGCGAAACCCATGACGGCAGCGTAGGTGAAACGCTCGGCGAAGATACCACCCCGGAACCAGATAAAGCCCAGACCCGGTGCCATCGTGACGAAGAACCAGAAGATGCCGAAGCCCCACAGCGTCCGCTTCACAAACCCGCGCCAGGCCAGCACCACCAGCCCAATCAGGGAGAGAAAGCCCGCCCAGGTCAGTAAATCGCCTTTGCTACCCGACGGAATGACGTTGAACGAGTAGTCATAGACCAGCGGGTGCGGCCAGACCAGCAACCGGATGTAGTACATCAAAAACTTGAACGTCGTGGACTTTTCTGTTTGCAGCAGCTTATACGGGTAGTTAGCCCAATCGACCGGCGGGGTGCCGCTCAACGTGCCAATCATCTTCTGCTTCTGGTAGAAAAACAGGGCGGCCACAATCAGAAACGGCCACAGACTGATGAGCGAATTCCAGACGTTTCGGCGGGCAAACCAGTACTGCATGGCCGGAATCAGGGCCAGACTAACGATAGACGACTCTTTGGAAAGAAACGCGAAGTACAGCGACGCACACGCCAGACCGAGCCAGCTTGTGGAGAGTGCCGCCATGATGATGACGCCCAACACCCCGCCCGCCGTGCTGCCCAGCGTATTCACCATCAGGCTACTGCCAATGACCCAGCCTGCCACAATGGAGAACAGGCCCATGATGCCGCCCAGCGGAAAGTCGATGGCCGGGCCTTTGACCCAGAACCGTTCGGAGGCTTCGAGGTGCTTCCAGTACGCCAGCAGCATGAGGCCGATGAACAGGAAACTCAGGATTTCATCGCGGCCCTTTATATTGGCTACAATCTCGGTATGGATGGGGTGGGCTATGAACACCAGCCCGATCAGGAACGCGGTAATAGTTTGTCCGTTCAGCCACTTTTGCAGCAATACGCCAATAACCAGGCCGGTGAGCGCGTATAAAGCCGCGTTGATGATGTGGCTGATGTGTGGGTCGCCCTTGAAAAATTCCTGCTCCATGGCAAACGTAATCAGCGACAGGGGCCGGTAGTAACCCAGCGAGATGTTGCTGAAGTGCCAGAACTCGGTGCGCATTAGGTCAGGCAAACCCGCCAGTCCTTTTTTCACGAATAGGTTCTGACCGATGGCGGCAATGTCGTCGAGGGCGAACTGATGGCCGAAGGTATTCACGTACAGCAAACCACCCAGCAACGCCAGCACTATTGGGGGCCACCAGGCCACAGGCCGTTTGCTGATCGGCAAATCGGAAGTGGTTGATTCGTCCGAACGGACCTGAGTTTCTGCCCGCCCCGGTACAATTGGTCGTAACGGGGGCGACAATGGCGGACTTTTTACAGTAGCTGGCGCGGGCCGGACCGTTGTCGGACTTGCGGTGTTTGGTCCGGCCTGGCGCGGGCCATTAGGTTGTTTTTTCTTGGACATAACAGTGGGTGGCTGTCGTTCTTTTTGGTCAGATGGAAGGTTTCTGCTGATTTCAGGAACCCGTTACGTTAGATACTGGTAAAGTTCAGGAAGATTGTCGTAAAATCAATTCAGATGACTCAACAACTCAAAACAATCGCATTGGCGGCTGTACTGCTGCTGTCTTTCGATGCCTGCCGGACCATTCCCGTTGCCGCGTCGAGGTCGGTGGCTATCGACATGCCCCGCGCCGATAATATGGCACTCGGCAATCCCAGCAACGCATCGGCCAGTACGCCCAACAATTATCTGCTTGTTAAGCCGCAGTACACGGTTTCGTACAGCCGCAGCCGGGGCATTGCCAACTGGGTGTCGTGGCATCTGAACCAGTCCTGGTAAGGCAACGCCCGCCGGGTTGATGCGTTCCGACCCGACCCCGCCCTGCCCGCCGGCTGGTATGCCCGCACCGGCGGACCGGCCCGAACCGGCGATTACACCAATACGGGCTTTGACCGGGGCCACCTTTGCCCCTCCGACGACCGCGACGCCAACGCTACCGACAATGCCTCTACGTTTC
>JBBRUB010000465.1:0-4152 GCA_038248175.1 Cytophagales bacterium
ATCTATGCTTATATTTGCACCATCATGGGGAGCCGCAAGGTTTCCTAATGGTGTGGATAGAAGTAGAAAGCAGACTGATCTTATCGGTCTGCTTTTTTGTATTTTTCCGGTCTCGGCTAAACCATTGTCAGCACTAACTCTCGAACAGCCGCCTATTACGCTCACCTGCCGGGCCACACAAATGAACTACTCCCCGCTTCTTTTGCTCGTTCTGCTCCTGTCGGCTGCCTGCTCAAAGGTGGAAGACAGCAGCGTAACTCCCACCACTTCTGCCTACTTTCCGCCCGTTGGCAGCAGTGATTGGGAGACGGGGAAGCCCGAATCGCTCGGCTGGAGAACCGACCAGATTCAGCCCCTTTTCAATTATCTGCAAAGCACACAAACCCGCGCGTTCATCGTGACACAAAACGGGCGTATCGTGCTGGAGAAGTACTTCGGAAATAACCTCGCCAACACCGCCCCGTTCAATCAGGGTAGCCAATGGTACTGGGCCTCGGCGGGCAAAACCCTGACCGGCTTCATGGTTGGCAAGGCGCAGGAAGAAAAGTTTCTGTCCATCGACCAGAAGACGGCCACCTACCTCGGCGCGGGCTGGACGGCCCTGCCTCCGGCCAAAGAGAATCTGATTACGGTAAAAAATCAGCTTACCATGACCACCGGACTGGATGATGGCGTACCGAACAAGGATAACACCAGCCCGGCTAACTTGACGTACAAAGCCGATGCCGGTACGCGCTGGGCGTACCACAACGCACCTTACACGCTGTTGCAGAACGTAGTCAGCAAAGCCCTGAAGCAGCCGTTCAATCAGTATTTCGCGGATAAACTGGCCAGTAAAAGAGGGATGGACGGACAGTGGCGACGGATCGACGACAACAACGTATTCTTCTCAACGGCCCGCAGCATGGTCAGGTTTGGGTTGCTCATGGCCAACGACGCCAACTGGAACGGTCAGCCCATTCTAAACGATGCCGTTTATTATACGGCCAGCGTCAACACGTCGCAAAACCTGAATCTGAGTTACGGGTATCTGTGGTGGCTGAACGGCAAAGCGTCGTACCGATTGCCCACTACACAGACCCTTTTCCCCGGCTCACTCGCTCCCGATGCCCCCGCTGATATGGTAGCCGCAATGGGTAAAAATGGCCAGTTCCTGAACGTGGTGCGCTCCAAAAATATCGTCATGGTCCGCTTAGGCGACTCGCCCGACAATTCAGAGATTATTCCCACCTACCAGAACGAAATCTGGAAACGCCTGAAGCTGGTCATTAATTGAGCCAAGTAGGCTACTCGCTATTCTGGTACGTAATCGTAATGATGATTGGGCGCGTCAAGCGTTAGCGTTCCCTTCCGAAACGCTCCGCCACCAATCATACCATCCCGTTTGAACATGCCAATGTCGCTGTCAGCGTCGAAGAAGAGCGTGCGCTTAAACCGTTGTGATTTGCCATATACATCGACGGTCAAGTTTTTGGCGTACTTTTCCCACCTAATGCGTAGCGACTGACCTATAGCTTTACTGAAGCCGAGTCTCCTGCCGGTCTGATACGAGC
Source organism: Cytophagales bacterium (assembly GCA_038248175.1). Lineage (GTDB taxonomy): Bacteria > Bacteroidota > Bacteroidia > Cytophagales > Spirosomataceae > Spirosoma. The sequence goes on from JBBRUB010000465.1 coordinate 1,554, forward strand.
TAATTTTAGTGCTTCCAAGTGGCGACAGACACAGACTTCCATTATCACCGGTATCCAACTGAAGCAGCAAATTGGCCTTTGCCGGGCCGGGCAGTAACAGCATCGGCTTGCTACCGCCGAGTAGGTTGGCGTTCAGCGTTGAGTCAGGTTTAGACTTTTTCAGGGTAAGCCGCTGGTTCGGGTAGTCGATGACGACGACAAATTGCCGTAACAGGTCCCAGCCCAGCAAGCCGTCAGTACCCGGTATTGGGAAACTGGAAACAAACACGGGCAGGTTTTGTATGGTCAGCCCACCAAAGCGCAGCGAATCGGCCAGGCCCAGCCATACCGGAACGGTTTTCTGGTTGTAGTTCTCAATCTCTGTATCGACCAGTTTTTTGACGCCGGATTTTTGGGCCGCCCGGTTTGAGATACCTGTTAGTTGCGCCCCCGTATCCACCGCCAGCCGGACGGGCTTTCCGTTCATCAACACCGTTACCACAACGTGGGCTTTGTTCTTGAGTTTGAACGGAAGTTGCAGACTATCGCCGGTCATGTTGATTTGAAGGGGCGGTTGTTGGGCCAGTAGCTTCGCCGTTCCGTAGAAATTTGCCCCGAAATTCAGCGAGTCGGCGAGGTGCAGGTACTGGCGGTATTTCCCTGGCCTGAAATAGAACTCATCGAGCAGTAACTCCTTCGCCGATGCCTGCTCAACGGTAGATACTGACTGCGCTGCTACCTGCCGCAGACTCCGTTCGGCGAGTTTGGTGCGTCCGAACAGCCGATGACTTGTTGCATCGAGATACGCTTTCGACAACGTATCGCCGGGCGAAGCAGCCGCGCTGGCGAGTGAGATGGTTGCGATTGACGTAACCAGTGTGGCTGTAAGTCGCTTCATTTAGGAAGATGGGTAAGCCAATGTGTCAGTTGATTTTCTATTAGTTGCCGCATATTCTGCTGCTGATACTACGAAGCTGATGAACACTACAAAAATTGTTTTCTGGGAAGATAATGGCGTTTGGCTGGGCCACTTGCAGGAATATTCCGACTACTCGGCGCAGGGCGAAACCCTTGACGAATTGAAAGATATCTATCAGGATATTTCGGGTGGTGCCGTCCGTGTTCGGACATAACCAAGTCTATTCCACGCCAAATAACTGCCAATGCTGACTACGTCGGCGAAGACGCCGGAGGCCGTTACCGCACGTAGATTACAGGGTCGAAGACGAGTAGTTCACCGTCATTTCGTATCAGAACATTTCGATGGTGCAAATCGCTGACGACGATGCCAAAATTAGCGTTTATGTAGTCACTCCCGTGAAGCGGCACAAAGTCGAAGTGTCTCATATACGTCGTAACCTCAGCCGTCGTTGCGCCCCGAATACCTTGTAACGCTTTTTGACTAACAACCGATTGCAGTGAGCCATCGACATCCATCAGGCCCAGGAATGTGTAGCCAGTTTCCGGGAAAAGCCAATTGTGAAGCACCAAATTATGCAGGTAGCTTAACCAGGTGCCGTGATAGTTCAGGTTATTACGCTTGTAGTAAGTGCCAAACTGAACGTACACCTGATGTTCGGCTCCACCTTCGCAATCCTGCGCCCGCCACGCGTCCGTAAACGGTTCGTCGGGCAACAGCATGTTTCCTTCAGATGCCCACCGGCGAAGCAATTTCTCTCCGCCAACGCGCAGTGCTTTGTCTATGGCTATTTTTTCGGGGCGGGTTCGAGGGGCTGCTCCCTGAGCCGCTTTGCTTGTTCGATGCACTCCTGCAATGACATCAAGGGCTGCTCGGAGACTTTCCTGATCATTTTTTTGCTCTGCCGCCGGTGGTACTCGTTGAGGTACATATCGTTCGTTTCCATCGGATAATCGTTCGGTTTCGTTACTAACGGCCATAGTAGCTTGTGAGTTCTCACGCCAAATAACTACCAATGCTGACGACGTCGGCGAAGACGCCGGAGGCCGTTACTTCGGCACCCGCGCCGGGACCTTTTATGACCAAAGGCCGCTCTTTGTACCGCTCCGTTGTGAACGAAACGATGTTGTCGGCACCCGTAAGCTGGTAAAACGGATGATCTGGCCCGACCGATCGCAACTCGATTACGGCTTTGTCGTTCTCAAATACGGCCACGAACCGCAGCTTTTCTCCCCGCGCGGTGGCATTGTTCAGCAGGGATTTAAAGTAGTCGTTATGGGCATCGAGCTGGTCGAAAAAGGCCGGAATGGTGGGCGCGTCCAGGCACGCCTTTGGCAGCGGGTTATTGATCGTTACGTCGTCAGGTTCGAGGGGAAAACCGGCTTCTCGGGCCAGAATCAGGATTTTCCGGGCTACGTCCTGTCCGCTCAGATCATCGCGCGGGTCGGGTTCGGTGTAGCCTTTGGCTTTGGCTTCGCGCACTACGTCGGCAAAGGATTCCCAGCCTTCCGAACCAAACGTGTTGAAGATGAACGACAGCGTACCGGACAGGATGGCTTCGATTTTCAGGAAGCGGTCGCCCGCCGTCATCAGGCCCTGCACGGTGTTGATAATCGGCAAACCCGCGCCCACGTTGGTTTCGTACAGGAACTTGACGCCCCGGTTCAGGGCCGTGCGCTGCAACCGCCGATACTCGCTGTA
>JBBRUB010000466.1:0-4141 GCA_038248175.1 Cytophagales bacterium
AGCCAGTGCTGAACTATAAAGTCGGGCGGTTTGGCGATGGTCGTTCACACAACCCGGCGGTTGAGGTGGGGGTGCAGACGCAGCTTTCGTATTCGTTTTGAGGGAATCAATCCTGCGGTTTTAATCCCTTTGGTTGACCATCAATCAATCCCTGTTCGTTCAACAGGCGCATGCGGTAGGCGTTCATGGCGGTACGGCCCAGCTGGGTCACGAGCCGGTAGTTGACCACCACGCCCACAACCGCGCCAATGCCGGGAATCAACTGCGCCAGCTTAGCCAGGTCAATGTAGTCGCGGTATTCCTGTTGGAAGGTCTGCCAGTCAAAGGCGTTGATGTCGTCGGGGAGTTGCTGGCTGTGGGCCGTCCAGTTGGCCACGTGCCGATACACGTCCTGCCTACGGTCCTGACTCGAAAAGGCCAGTTGAAATACGTAGAGCATAAAAACGCGTTCGCGGTAGTCGGCGGTGCGGTAGCCGTAGAGGGCGGCAATATCGAAGAGGAGTTTCATTTTGAGGCTTAGCAGCAGCGGAAAATCGGCCAGGGCCAGGATAAACCCGCCCGCACCCGCCACGCCACCCTCGGCAGCACTGGCCTTGCGATAAAAGTCGATTCGGCGGGCCACCAGTGCGTCGCGTTCGGTCATGCTCAGACCCTCGGTGGGGTTGCGGGTCAGAAACTCGGCTCCGAACAGGACCGCCCGCGTCATCTGTTTGATGGCTGCCGTCACTACGTTATGCACCCGCTGCGGAATGAGCCGGTTCATACCCCGTTGCAGACGCGTAGAAATCCGGCCCAGGCCCGACGGAGGCTGCTGCATGGCTCGCTGCCAGCGGTTCAATTCGGTAAAGACGGTGGTTTCGTAAGGTGTCATGGTTGGGTTATTGGGTAGGGGGTTTGATGAGATAACGAATTTTTAGGTGGGGCGGGGCGTTTTTTATTTGCATATTTGTGCATACTACCCTCTAATTACGACTGCCCGGTTCCATGAAAATAGTTGTTTTATTGCTTACTGTTGTCAGTGTTGTATTGCTGGCCAGCCGCGTTGCCATTCGTACAGATACACCCGCAACGGCCATCGCTGCACCCGCCCCGTCAACATCATTTGGGCATCTTGCCGTCTATGACTCGCTGCAACTTGACCGGGCCGGTCTCAAAAAAGACGTGTTCGAATACGCGCTGCGTGGCTGGCAGAAAATGGGCCAGACCAACCCCGTGCTGTCAATTGCAGACATGAGCCAGCCCTCCACCAAAAAACGGCTGTACATCATCGACCTCCAGAAAAAACAGCTCCTGTTCAACACCTACGTAGCCCACGGCCAGAACTCCGGCGATTTGATAGCGAACAAATTCTCGAACATCAACGCATCGTTCCAGACCAGCCTCGGCTTCTACAAAACATTAAGTACATACACGGGCAAGCATGGCCTGTCGCTGCAACTCAAAGGACTGGAAAAGGGCATTAACGACCAGGTGCAGAACCGCAACATCGTGCTGCACGGTGCCGACTACGCCAGCGAAGAATTCATTAAAAAAACCGGCAGACTGGGCCGTAGTCAGGGCTGCCCCGCCGTTCCCTACGCCGACTCCAAACAGATCATTCCGGTTGTGAAGGGCGGCACCTGTCTGTTCGTGTACGCGCCCAACCCCGACTACATTGCTGGCTCGGCTTTTCTGTCGAACCCATACACATCCCTGTAAAACCGCAGTTGCCCCGCCGAGTCCACATCGGCGATGTTGTAAGCAATAAACACCGGAAATGGCTTCGGTACGGTCATGGGCTTTGGCCGCTGATCGGCGCGGTAGGCGGTCAGAAAATCGGGGGGCAGGGCTTCTCGTCGCATCACGATGTTGGCCAGCTCTACGGGCTTTTTCACCCGTACGCAACCATGACTCCGCCAGCGGTTGTCGGAGATCCTGAACAGGTCGCGCCGGTTGGTATCGTGCAGGTAGATGGCCAGCGGATTGTTCAGAACAAACTTCACCAGCCCCAGCGCGTTGTCGTCGCCCGTTCCCTGCCGGATGCGGTACGGAAAGTTACTGGTTGTCATACCATCCCAATCAATTTCTTCGGGGTCAATCTCGTTGCCCTTCCCGTCCAGAATATGCAGATTCTCGTTATAAACGTAGGCCGGGTCGCGCTTCATTCGGGGCAGCATCTCATCGAGCGTAATACTTTCCGGCACGTTCCAGTACGGGTACGCCACCACCGTCTGCACCGACGTGGTCATGGTGGGCGTTTTGCGGTCGGGTCGGCCCACAATGACGGGCGTGGATAGCAGCCGGCCCTTGCTCCGATCAAAAACTGTCAGTTCAGCCGCCGGAATATTGACCAGTGCGATACGGTCGCCCGCAAAGCGGTTCATGTAGCGGTGGTAGTTAAGCGTCTGCCGGATTTGCTGGAGCGAGTCAGCCCCGGCGTTTTGTTGCCGCAGCCGGTTGTAGTGGCCAATCAACTGCCGGTACGCCATAACGGGCATGACGTCGGTCTGCATGGTATCGGTAAATCCGGCGTCGGTGTGGGTAGCCCAGGCCGAATCGATAGCTGGTTTCAGACCCTGAAACGTAATTCTGTCGGGCTTCTCGCCGTAGCGCACCGACAGTAGCAACCGCGTCAGTTTTGCCCGAATAGCCGCGTCTGAATCCTGCGTATCAATCGCAAAGCGGGCCGTGTCGATACCGATGGAATCGGCGAATATCGCCACCTGGCGAAGGGTCTGAGCGGGCGTTGGAGCGGGTTGTGGGGTGGCGTCGGTGGTTCGGGCTGACTGAGCGGGTTCAGTATCGGCCTGTCGGCTGGTGAAATACCAGATTACTACGAGTAGCGCAATGAGTGCGGTCAGTCCTCCGGCAATAAGACCGGCCTTTCGTTTATCAATGTCATCTGCATTCATTGTTTGAGGGGATTTTGTTCATATATAACGCCCCGCCTGTTTGATTGGTTATGTTTACAATCTGCATACCCAATAATTCGAAATCACTCTAAAACTTATATGAATATCTGTTCTCTTACCCTCCTTATCCATTTATCGCTGTTTGGCAGTTACTCCGAAACCACGTCCAGCGCGTCGGCTACCGCTAAGTTAGCCATGACGGCTGTGGCCGAAGACCCCAAACCCATTAAAATCCGTCTGGCTTTGGTCAATAATAGCTTTGGCGATAAAGCAAAAATGGCCCTGACGCTAATCAATACCGGTACAGAACCGCTACCCGCTACCGGCTGGAAACTGTTTTTCAACGGCTTCGCGCCCAGCTTCCCCAACGCCAGCTTAATGCAGGGCGGGCGCGTCAACGGCGATTTACAGTACCTCCAGCCGGGAACAGCGTTCAAGGCCATCGCCCCTGGCGATTCGGCTACGGTCGAGGTTGGCTACCGGCGCGTCCGCAACCGAACCGACTTCCCGCTTGGCTTTTATCTGGTGTTCGATAATAAACCGGCCACCGCCATCCCGGTCGAGCTGACGATTGACAAGCGCGACGTATTCGCCAAAACCGATCAGCAACTTGCCGAACGCATTTACGAGCAGAACGCAGCTATCCAGACCCTGCCCGCCAACAAACTCCCGACCGTATTCCCAACCCCCGCGTCGTACCGCGAAACGGGGCAACCCTTCGCCATCACGAAGCAAACCGCCATTGTGGCTGACAAAGACTTTACGCCCGAAGCCGGTATGCTGGCCAACGCGCTGACATCGGTACTTGGCGTCAAGCCTGTTATCAAAAGTCAGGCAGCAACCGGTGCCATAACGCTTCGCAAAAAAGCCGGTCTCGCGCCCGAAGGCTACGAATTGCACATCGACGCAAATGGCGTGACCCTGTCGGCCACCACGCGGGCGGGGATGTTTTACGCCGTGCAGTCGCTGCAAATGCTGCTGCCACCGGGGGCGTCGGCAACGTCGGACTCGGTCAGTTTGCCGGGTATGGTAGTGCAGGATGCGCCCCGGTTTCCGTACCGCGCCCTGATGCTCGACGTAGCCCGGAATTTCCAGCCCAAAGCCGAAGTGCTGAAAGTGCTGGACGTAATGGGCCTCTACAAAATGAATACCCTGCACCTACACTTCAGCGACGACGAAGGCTGGCGCGTTGAGATGCCGTCCCTGCCCGAACTGACCACCGTAGGCAGCACCCGCGCGTACTCGCCTGA
>JBBRUB010000467.1:0-4139 GCA_038248175.1 Cytophagales bacterium
CCCGCGAAGAATTCTACCGCGCCTACCACCCCCGCGACATCGACGGCAAGTCGTGGCGGGCCATCTCCTGGACCACCGCCGGGTCGGTAGCCGCCGTGGTAGAACTCGTGGCCGATGGCAAACTGCCGCAAAAGGGCTTCATCAAACAGGAGGACATCCCTTTCGCTGAGTATTTACAGACCGAAAACGGCGCGTTTTTCCGGGATTGAGAAGCCTGATGAGCGCATTATTTTTTGTCATGCTGAGGAACGAAGCATCTCTATGTAGTTCAAAAGTATTCTCTACACATCGAGATGCTTCGTTCGTCACCATGAAAAAATCAGCACCATTGTCACACAGACAATTCAGTCTGGTTTCGGTTAAGCTGTCAGTTCATATTAACGCATCGATCATGAAAACGTACCGCTACTGTCTGTTGGGACTTTTGATGTTTCTGTCCCTCCCGTCCATTGCCCAGAAACGCTTCTCCTTCGGCATCACAGCCGCCCCGGTACTTAGCCATACCAACGCACGTTATACGCTGTTTTTGCCCGACGGGAACGGGCAACTCTATCAGGATACGTTTGAGACCCGATCAACGATTGGGGGGTACACAGTTGGTATTCCTATTCAGTACAATATCACGCCCAACTGGTCAGTCACGAGCGGCTTATGGCACACTCAACTTCGCTCAATGGGTCCATTTCCCCTTTTTCAACAGGGTACTACTCCAGTTTCGGCCAGAATCATTTCCTCATCGTACCGCGTACCGTTGACCGTAAACTACCGTCTGACAACCCAACGCCTGTCGCCTTTCTTCTCACTCGGAACCGTAGCCAGTTTCCGGGGGACAACCAGGTTTAAGCCAGAAGAGGGACTGGGACTGAAAGGCAGCAAACTTATACTTGGCAGCAAAGAAGTCAGCTTTCAGGCTCTCGTTGGTGCTGGCGTGGCATACCAGATTAATGAGCATTGGTCGCTAACAGCTCAGCCACAGCTGATCTGGTACTTTAAACCCGGCGGAAATTACGAACGGTACGTGTCGTATCAGGCGAACGGACAAGTGCAGTTACTCTATTCCTTCTGAAACCGGTTCAAACCAGCCGAATGCCACTGTCTTCGATCACGATTTTGCGGTCTTTGTAGAGCGTTCCGATGGCCTTCTTGAAGGTCTTCTTACTCATTTCGAGCGATTTATAAATCTGTTCGGGGGGGCTGCTGTCGGTCAGGGGCAGAAAACCACCTTCGGCGCGAAGTTCGGCCAGGATGCGCCGGGCGTTGGGTTCTACGTTCTCGAAGCCGGGGCGTTGCAAACTGATGTCGGCCCGCCCGTCGTCGCGGATTTGTTTGACGTAACCAACGAGCGAATCGCCGGGGCGGACGGTGCGGAAAATTTCGTTGTGATAGACCAGCCCTTTGTACAGATTATTGACAACTACGTTCATACCGAGGTCAGTGCTTTCATAAGCCAGAAGTTGTACCTCTTGACCGACCACTAAATCGCTGGCGTTGTTCTGCAAATAACGGTTCACCCGGCTCGATGCCACCAGGCGGTTTGTTTCGTCGTCGAGATACACGAACACCACGTACCAGCGGCCCTCCTGCATGGGGCGCACCTGCTCCCGAAACGGTACAAACAAATCTTTCTCCAAACCCCAGTCCAGAAATGCGCCCGCGTCCGAAACGGCAGCGGCCTGCAACAAGGCAAACTCGTCGCGCTGCACGGCAGGCCGGAGGGTAGTGGCTACGGGCCGTTCGTGCGAGTCGTTATAGACAAAGACGTCAATTTCGTCACCCACCGCAAAATCATGGGGTACGTATTTGTTAGGCAGCAGAATATCGTCGGCAGGGTCGCCGTGGGGAGATTCGTTGAGGAAATAGCCGACGCTGGTTTCGCGCAGGGCCGTCATGGTGGTGGTGCGTCCGAGATGGATCATGGGTTGGTTAGAAAAGCGAAAAAGTAAGGGCAAAGGTCGTTTTTTTTGGGTTGCCCGATACAAACCGTTGGCCGCTGACGATGAATACGTTAGCCCTGTTCTTGGTTTCGTGCAACTCTTCATATAAAGGAACACTGGTTCAACTAATTCATAATCAGCAAACTAATCAACAGTCTATCTGCGTTAAGAACTCATAATCATCCATATTTTAGTTTTGTCAATTCGTATTGCACTACCATTACTGCTGGTCAGTTTTATTCAGACTTACGCAGAAGCTATCCCGGTATTGGCCGCTTCGGCCCTTCGCTTACAGGCCGATAAACCCTTTATTTCCTCCCGCTCCGACGCTACCCGCACCCTGTTGCCCGGTAGTCTGTCCGTAGCCTATCTACTGGCACCACCCGCCGATGCCCCTCCCCTGCCGCTGCTCGATGTCAACTTTTGTGGCGAGTGTTTACCCTTCGATCGGGGATCGGTGGTTGACCGCTGGAAGCACGTGTTTACGCTCTTCCGCAATAGCAATAACGATACCGATCTCGGCAAACTACGCGACAAAGCCGATGCTTTCTTCCCGATCATTGCACCCATCATGGCTAAGTACGACATACCGGAAGATTTCCGGTACGTGCCAATGGCCGAGAGCGGTCTGAACCCCAGAGCGGTATCGCCGGCGGGTGCGGCTGGCTACTGGCAACTTATGCCCGGCACCGCCCGCGCGCTGGGTTTGCGTGTAGGCAAGGGTGTAGATGAACGCTTTGACGCTAAAAAATCGACCGAAGCCGCGTGTAAATACCTGCGCAAACTGTACAACAAACTGGGTTCGTGGTCTTTGGTGGCGGCAGCCTACAATGCCGGGCCAGGCTACCTCAGCAACCAGCTCAAGCGCAACCCTGACAGCGATTATTTTCGGCTGAACCTCCCCCGCGAAACGCGCTACTATCTGTTCCGTATTCTGGTGTATAAAGAAGTCCTTTCCCGCCCGGACGATTACTCGACGTTCCTTTCCTGACGTTCAATTGTGAATGAGCGAATGAGTGGATGAGTGAATAAGCTGACGCAAGATTGCTGGCGCGTCAGCTTATTCACTCATCCACTCATTCGCTCATTCACAATTACTCCATAAACTCCCGTTGCTAAAAACGAGTTAATCTCCTACATTCGACCGGTATGCCCTCTGAGCAGCCGTTATTGTAGCGTTTGATGCAACCCAAGACCGAACCACACACTGATTCACCTCCGAAAGCCCCCGCCGGGCCGGGTGCCTTCGCGCAATTTTTTATTAATCTTGCCGATGTGGCGACTTTTGTAGGTCGCTTTTTTCGAGAATTGGTTCTACCGCCTTACGAGTTCAAAGAAATTATCCGGCAGTGTTACGAAGTGGGTTACCGCTCGTTGCTGCTGATTTCGATCACGGGTTTTATTACCGGCATTGTCTTCACCAATCAGTCGCGCCCATCGCTGACCGAGTTTGGGGCTACCTCCTGGCTACCGTCATTGGTGGCCATTGCGGTAGTGCGGGCGGTGGGGCCACTGGTTACGGCCCTGATTGCTGCCGGTAAAATTGGGTCGAGTATAGGGGCTGAGCTGGGGTCGATGAATGTAACGGAGCAGATCGACGCTATGGAAGTATCGGGTACCAATCCGTTCAAATTTCTGGTCGTGAGTCGGGTTATTGCCACCACCATTACCATTCCGATGCTAACCATGTACACCATTTTCGTGGCGTTTATTGGCGCGTTTATCAACGTCAATCAGAACGAATTGATAAGCCTGACGTCGTTTATACAGGAGATTTTTGGTACCATTACGTACCTGGACATCTTTACGGCCCTGGTCAAATCGGTAGTCTTCGGCTTTACCATTGGCATGGTGGGTTGTTATAAAGGCTACCATTCATCGCGCGGTACCGAGGGCGTGGGCAAAGCGGCCAACTCGTCGGTCGTGACAGCCATGTTTCTGGTGTTTGTCGAAGAACTATTCTCCCTGCAAATCCTCAACGCCATCCGGGGCAGCTAAAAAATGTCTGAATCTGTCATATCTATCCGGGGGCTGCGAAAATCGTTTGGCGATATGCACGTGTTACGGGGCGTTGATCTGGAACTGCACCGGGGCGAAAACGTTGCCGTACTGGGCCGGTCGGGCAGCGGAAAGTCAGTGCTAATCAAGATCATTGCCGGGTTACTCAAGCCGGATGCGGGGCAGGTGTGGGTACTTGGCCAGGAC
>JBBRUB010000468.1:0-4134 GCA_038248175.1 Cytophagales bacterium
AAACGGTTGTAGAGAGTATGCAAACGACCAATAGTGATGTGACCTTATCGATGAATATCGTTGGTAAGCGCGACGGCCGCCCATTTCGCCATACCCTTCGTTTTGACATGGCAGGCATGACCAAAATGGAGCGGGATTCGCTCTATCAACAGACCCTTCGGACGCTCGGCATCCTCGGCATCAGCAACGTTCCTGGACTAAAAGAAGGCTGACTTGGAGGGGACTGGGTCTCATGTGGCAGTACAGAACAGTAAAATCACCTTCCGTTGTGAGACTTGTACCGGCAGGGGGCGGGTGGAGATTTACGGAAACGACTTTACGTCGACCCGGTCATTCAATACCAAACGAGATACTCAGCCTTTTTTTCCGCTAACCATGCAATTAGGTTCTGGCGAATACATGCTGATGTACTGGCAGAATGGCGAACGCCAAAAGCAGTTGATGTTTTCCGTAAAAACAGACGAAGAAAAGGTAGTTACGGTGAAGTGGCCAATCGGCTACATTAGCAACGCACTCAAATCCAGATTCAACACCTCGGAGACCGACGATTCGGTCGCCTGACCGCCGTCACCCTTACGGTAACGAAGCCACCGTTGAGTTTTGTAATTATAGACGAAGCCTTCATGGATACCGTAAAGGTCTTCATCAATAAGTTGAATAACCTTCTGGAGGTCGCCCTTCTGACCCGTTGTCTTGCAGACTTCAATGATGATGGGTGTTTCGTCGGTCTCATTGTCCCGAAGGAGTACATCGGGAACGGGGCTAACCTTACCCTCATCGAGCATTGTTTCGGGCAGGGGTTCCAGCGAGATTATTTTTCGGTGGTAATACAGGACACCTAACCCGGTAGTCAGGAGTGAGATGACGCGCTGATGGTCGATGGGTGCCCAAACGCCAAAATCTTCATTGACCAACGATGGGGAAGCTACAGGAAAGTACATAAGTCGTTGTTTTTGACAAACTTAACCAAAACCATGTTCACCAACTACCTCAAAATCGCAGTTCGGACGCTGAGCCGCAACAAGCTGTACACTGTCGTTAACGTAATGGGGCTAACCTTTGGCGTCACGTGCTTTCTGCTGATTGGCCTCTACCTGTTCGATGAACTGACCTTCGATCAGCAACACAGCCGAACGAGCCGGATTTACCGGGCCATTCAGCACAAGAAAACGCCGACGGAAGACCTGACAATGGCGGCATCGAGTTACAAAGTAGCCGAAGAAGCGAAGAAACAAATCGGCGAAATCGAGAACGCAGCCCGGATAATCCGAACCGGGAGGTCCAACATAACCAACCCCGAAAACAAGCACACGTTTCAGGAAACAACGGCCTTTGGCTCTCCTGGCATACTGGAGATGTTTAATTTTACGGTGCTGGATGGCAACAGTAAGTCGGCGTTGAACGAACCCAATTCTATTGTCATCGTTGAGGAACTGGCTCAGCGGCTTTTTGGTACGACCGATATCGTTGGCAAAACCGTCGATTTTGAGTTTGGCCGGAACAAGCCGCTCCGAATTACGGCGGTGCTGAAAAACCACCCCCGCAATTCGAGTTTCAATTTCAATTCGATAATTTCGGAAGCTACCCTCAATGCCGATGATGAGTTTGCGGAAATGACTTCGGACTGGGATTCGCAGAATTTCCTGACATTTTTTCTGCTGAAAGAAAACGCTAACCCGACCGTAGCGGCCCGGAAAATCACGGATTTGCTCAACGCCAACGTAACGTGGGAACCGGGAACGTCCGGGCATTACAGTTTGCAACCGCTGGCCGATATGCACCTGCATTCTGAAGGAATTGTGGACCGGGCCAGAAACGACAACGTAGAAGCAATGGGTCAGGGGACACTGCGCTACGTCAACATTTTTTCAATTGTGGCCCTGTATGTGCTGCTCATTGCCTGCATCAATTACATGAATCTGGCCACGGCGCTGGCATCTAACCGGGCAAAGGAAATTGGCGTTCGCAAGGCCAATGGCGCGTTCAAACACCATTTGATTTACCAGTTTCTGACCGAGTCGCTGCTCGTCACGACTCTCTCGTTTCTGCTGGCCGTAGCCCTAACCAACGTCCTGCTACCGGCATTCAACGAGTTCACGCACAAAGAACTCTCGCTGGGCCTTCACGCCGATTATCGCATCTGGCTATGTACGATCCTCGCGCTTATCGTTACAGGGTTGGTATCAGGTAGTTACCCAGCGTTTCTCCTATCGGGATTCAGTCCGCTGATGCTCCTGAAGAATCTCAAGATCAGGAACAAAGGGGATTTGTCGCTGCGGAAGGGGCTGGTTGTTTTTCAGTTTACGATTTCGGTTGTGATGATCGTTGCCACCATCGTACTTTTTCAGCAAATCCGGTTCGCCAGTACCAAAGACCTCGGTTTCAATAAAGAACTGCTCGTAGTGGTTGACATCAACAGCGGGGACGTGCGGAACGGGGCCGAAACGATAAAAGCCGGGTTCAGCAAAATCCCGGCGGTCAAAAACGTAACTGTAACCTCGCGGGTACCGGGCGAGTGGAAGACAATTCCGACGGTAAAAATCAGGCGCGAAGGCAACACCAGCGAACCCAGCGTAGCGTACCTGATTGGGGCCGACGAAAACTTTGCCCGGACGTTCAACGTGCAGCTTGTAAACGGTCAGAATTTCAACGGCATGACCGATTCGACCTCCGTGCTGCTCAACGAAACAGCCGCCCGGCTACTCGGCATCTCCGAAGCCGCCGGGCAACGGGTCGAAGTTCCGTCCCGGTCGAATGGCGGCAGCTACCGGCCCCTCAGCCAGGACGAACAGCCGTTTCAGGCGCGGGTCATTGGCATTGTGAAGGACTTCCATTTCCAGTCGCTGCGCGAAAAAATTGCCCCGATGGTATTGGCCTACCAGAGAAATCCGGTGCAGTCCATCGACTATTTCACGGCCCGGATCGACGGCAACGACATACCCGCAACGCTGGCCAAGATGAAGGGTGTTATCACCAAAATTGACCCGACAGACCTGTTTGAATACCACTTTCTGGACGAGCAACTGGCCCGGTTTTATGCCGAAGACCAGCGTCGGCAAACCCTGCTGATCTGGGTAGCCTTAGCCACCATTTTCATTGCCTGTCTGGGCCTGTTTGGGCTGGCTACGTATGCCGCCGAGCAGCGGGTAAAGGAAATTGGCGTCCGTAAAGTATTGGGGGCGAGTACCTTTAGCCTGGCCGCTTTGCTCTCCAAAGATTTCCTGAAACTGGTCCTGATTGCCAATGGCATTGCGTTCCCGCTGGCCTGGTGGGCTACGAGCCAATGGCTGAACGAGTTTGCGTACCACATCGACGTACAGTGGTGGGTATTCGTCATGGCGGGTTTGCTGGCGGTGGGCATTGCCCTGCTGACGGTGTCGTTTCAGAGCATCCGGGCCGCGCTGATGAACCCGGTGAAATCACTACGTTCTGAATAGGGCCGTAGTGTAGGACGCGTTACGCGAATATCTCACTTACGGGCAGTTCGATGCCCGTAACGGGGTCGATAAGTGCGTCGGCCTCTGAAAAGAACTGGTATTTGCCGAAAGCTGAGTACACCGAGACAGCCTGAAAGCTGGGCATGACTAACCAACAGGACCGAATGCCCGCATCGAAGTACCGTTTGAATTTGGCAATGATTTCGGCGTCTGATTGAGAAGGCGAAACGATCTCGATAACCGTCAGCGGCATTTCCGTCATGGACGTGATGTCGAAGAAATAATTGATATCGAGTTTCGGGTAAATAGCTACGTCGGGAACCGTATCAGGGCGTTCGGGCATCGTGATATTCAGTTCCGATAGTAGCGTATGGGTGTCACGATAACGGGTTTTCAAGGCAACCAATAGGTTGGTCTGCACATAGGCATGATTCAGTGTAGGCATGGGTTTACCGCGTTCGCGTTCGTACTCGGAGATTTCATCCAGAGTGGCTTCCATAAGCTGACGAGTTTTTTCTTAAAGATACTAAAATTCTAAAACCATGCTGACCAACTACCTCAAAATCGCCTGGCGGAACCTGCTCCGCAACCGAAGTTTTACAATCCTCAACGTGCTGGGCCTGAGCGTGGGCGTGGCCGCTGCCCTGCTCTTGTTCATGGCCGTACGCTACGACCTCAGCTTCGACCAGTTTCATCC
>JBBRUB010000469.1:0-4121 GCA_038248175.1 Cytophagales bacterium
AGCCGCGAATTTGCCCTCTCACCCACGTTCAATCCTGATCTGCTGAAACAACGGCTGAACACGGTCAATTTCAAAGTCGGCATCGAGAACGCCAATACCGACAACGCCATTGATTACTCGCTCAAAACCAGCATTACGTCCCTGCGCGACCGCTTCAACGCGTCGGAAACCGACTGGGGTACCAACTTCGGTGCGTCGCTCGGCATTACCGACAAAGTCTTCGCCCTGCTCACTGCCGATGCCTACGTAACGCAACGCTCCGACGGACCGATTGTGGATAACCGCAACCTGTTTAGAGTAAAGCCGACGTTCAAGTATGCGACTTCGTTCCTGACCGTAACCGCCGGTATAAACGCCGTAAACGAAACCGACAAACGGCAGAACATAAACAACACCCGCGCCTTTCCGGTGCTGGACATTGACGTAGTGCCAGTGGGCAACATTCACTTCTTTGCGGGCGTCAACGGCGACATCGACCGGAACACGCTGCGCTCGTTCCTGACCGAGAACAAATGGCTCGCCCGCGAGGTGCCGCTGTTGAATACAACCAAAAACATCGACATCTATGGCGGCTCGAAGGGCGCACTGGGCGGTGGTTTTTCGTACGAGGGCCGGGTGTCTTACGCCAGCTACCGCAACTTTGCCACGTTCAACAACAACCTCGGCGACACCACCCGGTTCTTCGTCCTCTATGACGCAGGCACGGCCAAAGTCCTGACTATTACGGCGCAATTGGCTTTTGAGCAGAAAGATAAATTCCGTTCGTCGTTGCGGGGTGATTTCTTCAACTACGGCATTGACCGGCTCGAAGAAGCATGGGGCCGCCCCCGCACTTCGGCCACCTGGACCAACTCGTACATTTTGAATAAAAAGCTGTTCATTACCGCCGACCTGTATTTCTACGAGGGTATTAAAAACAAGAACTTCAACACGGGTGTTACCTACACGCTCAAGCCGATTTACGACGCCAACGTCAAGATTGACTATTTTTTGGGCAAGCAGGTATCGGCGTTTGTATCGCTAAATAACATCTTTGGTCAGCAGTACCAGCGGTATTTGTATTATCAGGTACAGGGTCTTAACTTTCTGGGCGGAATCAGCTACTCATTCTAATCCCTACGCTATGCCACTCCTGAACGACTACCTCAAAAAACTGCTCTACCAATACGACTGCGTGGTCGTACCGGAATTAGGGGCTTTCCTGACGCACTATCAATCCGCTTCGTTCTCCAAAACCACTGGGCAATACCTGCCCCCCCGCAAGCGTGTGGCGTTTAACGAGGCACTGCGTCTGGACGATGGCATTCTGCTCAACTACATCATGCTGCACGAAGGCGTTGGCCGCGAGCAGGCCCAGCGTCAGGTTAGTCAGTTTGTGAATGAGATGCGCAGGCAGGTGGTTACGCAGGGCCGGTTCGACCTGGATAATATCGGGTCTTTCAGCCAGAACGACGAAGGGCGTTTGCAATTCGAGCCGGGTCTTCGGCACAATTTTTTCGACGAAGCCTACGGGATGTCGGCCATTACGGCAACGGCACTTGACCGGCACTTGCAAACCGAACGCACGCTGGACGCCGTTCCAGTTACGGCCCTCGGCCCGGTGCTGATGCGCGACGAAGACGTTACGTATCTGCCCATGCGTCGGCGGAGTCGGCAACGGCGGGGTAGGCAACGGTATGGAGCGGCCTGGCGCGTAGCGGCTGCTATACTGCTGGTGAGTTTTTTAGGGCTGGTCAGTTATTTCTCGGTGCTTGACCCGGGGCAGCCCTTTCAGAGTGGCGTTGACCCAGCCAGTATGCTGCGGCTACCCAAAAGCTGGCTGGAGCGTGTCTCCTCTAACGGGGCTACTTCGTTTACGGAGAAAGCCGTTTCTGTACCTAAGCCGATTGAAGAACCAGTTTCGCCAGTCGAGACCACAGTTCCAAAATCGGTTGCTGTACTCGCCCCTGTGGTTGTGGCAACACCCGTTCCTGTAACCAACAGGGCCGTGGCAACCGCGCCAAAAAAGGTTGCCACAGCCGCTGTTGTGAGCGAACCTGCTGCCGCGCCAATGGTAGCCAAACCCAAAATCAACAGTCCGTTCTTTACCGTTATTGCGGGGAGCTTTGCCAGCAGGGCCAATGCTTATAAATTGCGCCGTACTCTTCGCAAAGCAGGGTACGCCGATGCGTTCATCATTCCGCCCGCGACCGGAAAGCAGTTATATAAAGTAGCTGCATCCGGCTCAATTAGTGTCGATGAAGCGATGATGAGTGCCGATACCATTAGCGCACTGGTGAGTGCCAAAGCCTGGATTATGCGGAATTGATTGCTATATCAGACAGTTATTTTTACGGGGCCAACTTAATCGGTTGGCCTTTTTTTATTATTGCCTGTTCCTGTCATTCATGAACAACCTCTTTAATTTCAAGCATATTCAGGGTGATCTTTTCGGTGGTCTTACCGCTGGTATCGTAGCGTTACCACTGGCACTGGCGTTCGGCGTTAGTTCAGGGCTGGGACCGAGTGCAGGGCTGTACGGGGCCATTTTCATCAGCTTTTTTGCGGCTTTGTTTGGCGGCACCAATACCCAGATTTCGGGTCCAACGGCCCCCATGACAGCCATCAGCGCGGTCATTATCACGGGCATTATCGCCACCAACAAAGGCGACGTCTCCCGCGCCCTGCCCATCATTCTGAGCGTATTTCTGCTGGTGGGGCTGGTGCAGATTCTGCTCGGCATTATCGGCATGGGCAAATACATCAAGTACATTCCCTACCCGGTTGTATCGGGCTTTATGACGGCCATTGGGGTCATCATCATCATCACGCAGCTTATTCCGTTGCTGGGGTATTATCCCGAAGATGACCGCGCCTACGTTACTCAGTTTACGGCGCGGGCCGAGGCCGCTATCGTCCAGAATATTCTGGAAGAAGAGGCCGCCGAGAACATCAACGTGATCGCGGGCGTAGAGGAAACGGTACGACGCGCCAAAGGCGTTACAGCCGGGCAGATTGCGCAGGAATCGCAGTCGCTGGCGGCCAAAGAAAGCAGCGGGGTCATTGGCGCGGTGAAGATTCTGCCCCGCGCGCTGCAGCGCATCAACTGGCTTGAGGTCCTGCTGAGCCTGAGTACCATCGTCATTATTTACGGATTCAAACGTGTCACCACCAAAGTGCCGAGTACGCTGGTTGCCCTGGTGGTGGTGTCAGGTGCGGCTTACGGGCTTGGGTTGAATTACCAGCCAATCGAAGCCATCCCGTCGGGACTGCCGCAGCCCATTCTGAGCATCTTCACCGAGTTTCAGCCCAACCGCGTGGCCCCTTATATCTTCACGGCCATCTCGCTGGCTTTCCTCGGCAGCATCGACTCACTGCTGACTTCGGTCGTGGCCGACAATATGACCAAAACCAAACACAACCCCAATCAGGAATTGATTGGTCAGGGTATTGGGAACAGCATGGCGGCTATATTCGGTGGTCTGCCCGGTGCTGGGGCAACCATCAGGACGGTAGTCAACATCAATTCGGGTGGCAAAACGCGGCTGTCGGGTATGGTTTCGGCGGTGCTGGTGCTGGTTATTCTGCTGGCCCTGAGTCCGGTGGCGTCGCAGATTCCGGCGGCAGTGCTGGCGGGCATTCTCATCACGGTTGGGTTTGGCGTCATGGACTACCGGGGGTTGCGGGCCATCCGGTCCATGCCCCGCAGCGAGGCCATTATTATGCTGGTCGTGCTGGTGCTGTCCACGTTCTGGAATCTGGTCTATGCGGTGGGTATCGGCCTGGTCATTGCGTCGCTGATATTCATGAAAAAGATTGGCGATCACACCGCCGGAGACTCTCACGTTGGGTCGCTCACCGACGAGGAAACCTGGGCCGATGAGTTCAATTTTCCGGCGGAACTCACCCAGGAGGTGTTTATCAAGCACATTGACGGGCCGTTATTTTTCGGCTCCACATCCGATTTTCAGAAGCTGGGAAACCAGATTCCCGACACAGCGCATACAGTTATTATTCGGCTGGGCCGCGTTCCGTACATCGATCAGTCAGGGCTGTATGCGATGGAAGACATGCTGACAGAATTGACCGCAAACGGTAAACGGATTTTGCTGACGGGCCTGAATGAGCAGCCCGATATGATG
>JBBRUB010000470.1:0-4105 GCA_038248175.1 Cytophagales bacterium
AGAAAATCGTCGGGAAAATAATCGAGCAGACAGAAAGGCCGTTGACCGGGCTGGCGTTGGTCAAAGTAGCGCGAGTAGTTTTCGATGCCGGAGCAGTAGCCTAGTTCGCGCATCATTTCGAGGTCGAACTCGGTACGCTCCTTAATGCGTGTGGCTTCCTGCTCCCGAAACTCCGACTCAAAATACCGCACCTGCGCCACCATATCATCCTGAATCTGGTGAATGGCATTATTGAGCGTATCGCGACCTGTCACAAAGAGGTTGGCCGGGAAGATCGTGACCATGTTCTCATCGGATAGTTTTTTGCCCGAAGCGGGGTCGATGCGCTGAATGGTTTCGATTTCATCGCCGAAGAAAATAACCCGGTAGGCAAAATCGGCGTAGGCCACGTACAGATCGACCGTATCGCCCTTGACGCGGAAATTACCCCGCTGAAAATCGCCTTCGGTACGGCTGTACAGGATAGATACGAGCTGGTGCAGAAACTGGTTGCGGCTCATGCGCTCGCCCACGCCAATGCGCACCACGTTCTTCTTGAACTCTTCGGGATTGCCCATGCCATAAATGCACGACACCGATGCCACCACGATCACATCGCGCCGACCGCTCATCAGGGCCGACGTAGCGGCCAGCCGTAGCTTGTCGATTTCTTCGTTAATGGCGAGGTCTTTTTCGATGTACGTGCCGGTAGTGGCGATGTACGCTTCGGGCTGGTAGTAGTCGTAATACGAGATAAAATACTCGACGGCGTTGGTGGGGAAAAACTGCTTGAACTCGCCGTAAAGCTGGGCGGCCAGGGTTTTGTTGTGGCTCAAAACGAGCGTAGGTCGGTTGGTTTGAGCGATGAGGTTGGCAATGGAGAATGTCTTCCCCGAACCCGTTACGCCAAGCAAAACCTGCGACGGTTCGCCTTCGTTGGTACCCTTAACTAATTTGTCGATGGCCGCGGGCTGATCGCCGGTGGGCTGAAATTCGGAGGTTAGCTGGAAGTTCATTCGTGCCGTTTGGAATCTGGCTAATTTACGCATAAACCGGCAGAATGGCAACGGAGTTTTCGACAAGAAACGACTAACTTGCCACTAAATCGTTAGGCAACAAATAGCTATGAACGAAAATCAAATAATATACATGGGCGTCAACGCACCACGTATTCATCAGGCCATCATCGGTCGGCTTATCTACTGGCTGACGGGCTTATATATCAAGAACGAAACGGAACTGATCGCTTATCCAGAAGCTATGATTGACGAGAGTCAAACCAGCCCGGTTCCCGACGTTATGCTGGTTAACCACGATACTGATCTGACGGAGGTAATTATTGAGATCACCCATACGCAGGGTGTTCCCAGAGATAGTGAAAAGCTGAAAAATCTGCTTTGTACCTACCGGGTAGCCGAGGGATTCGTGTATGACTACAAGCAGAAACGGTGGTATAAGTTTCGGCTCAACGGCCCCGAAACCGGCGAAGAATCATCTTACTGCGATGCTATCGAACGCGACTTGGCTCCGTTCGTGCTGTAACCCAAAAAGGCTATAACAGAACAGCCCGGCGCAAATCGCGTCGGGCTGTTCTGTTTCTACAAATAAAATCATGTACCTGACCAGCAACGCCCATCCTGACTGAGGGTTATTTCGCCCCTTTCCTGCCGTAGTTCAATAGGCTCACCGCCGTCTTCCTGAAAGATGAGTACGAGCCTGTAACTAAATTTGACCGTGTCATTCCCTACCGGATTGACACAAATTTTCGTCACCAAATCGCCACTAACCTGGCTTATTTTCACTCCACCAGCGACGTTCAGGTCATACGTATATTCTTTCCCGCTCTTGTCCTCCCAGGTGTCACTGCCAGCGAAGTCGTTCAGATGGGCAAGTGTAAGATCGAAGGCATTGTTGAATTTTGTTGTAACAGTAACACTTACTTTTGTGTCGTTGTCCTTGTCATCCATCCACTGTAGGGATGAACGTAATCTTGCCATTCTTGAGAGTAGCTTCTGCCATGAGATAAGAAATTTAGGGTGTGGTTAAAAGATTTTCTTCGTCTGATTGACATCACAAACTTAACTTTCCTGAATTTCCGCTCCCAACAGTTTGGCCTGAGACTTCCTCGGACTGACTTGAAACTTACTCACACTATGATCCTGGGCGAAAAAATTCGTTACCTCCGCACCATCAAGGGCTATTTGCAGGACGATATGGCTCATCTGCTCGACATTTCACCAACGGCCTACGGCGATATTGAACGTGGCAAAACCAACGTCAGCCACTCGCGTTTGGAGCAGATCGCCAAAACAATAGAAATTAGCTTTCTGGAACTGTTATCTTTTGGAGAGCGGATTGCCAACTACTTCTCTGACGGTTCGCATAACATTGTTAATGGAAACGGTAATTTGTATTCCGACGGACGGGAGGTGGTGCATGAATTGGAGAAGGCCAAATTAGAAAACGAGAAGTTGCGTGTCGAAGTCCGCTATTGGTAGGAGAAGTGGGAAAGCAGCCAGCGGGCGGCTAACTAAAAGCCACTGAAGTGCTTGATAGTATAGGCAGACAAGTCCGTTCATTGACTCGTTAAAAACGCTACTTTAAATCAACGTTACTACGTTAAAACCACTTCCAGATGACAATAGTATTGGATGTTAACGAACCCCATCGGCAGACTTTTATTGAGTTTCTGAAAACCCTGCCCTATGTAAAGGTCGTGTCAGAGAATGACTCGACTGATGCCGACTGGAACCGGCAAACTGCTCAGCAATTTATGGACGGCTACGCCGACGCAGACGACGTTTACGATGCGTTATAACTTCGGTGATATCGTCCTGATCGAGTTTCCGTACACGAACGGTATCGGCATTAAAAAACGACCGGCACTTGTCATCTATGATTCTGGCGATCCCGACATAGTTGTGGCCCGAATAACCAGCCAATCCGTAGCAACAGGCAATGACATTCCGCTGTCAGACTGGAAAAGCACAGGTTTAAACGTAGCCTCAACGGTGCGCCTGCATAAAGTTGCTATGTTGGAGAAATTGCTAATTAGCCGGACCATCGGTCACGTATCTGCTTCGGACGAACAGACTATTACAATCTACCTAAAGCAGGTTGTTGCCGGACTTTGAGCACGTTATCACAACTCCCGCTTCAAAATCATAATCAGCTCATTTGTAGAATTCCAATTGGTAGTTGACACCAACTCCCAGCCCGCACGACCGAGTTCGTTGAGTTTATTGGTCAGTTCTTCTTCCTCGATTTTGCCGTTCCATATTCCGGCGGTAATATTCAGAGTCATGTATTCAAATCGTTTCATGGACATGTCTTTAGTGAGCGGGTGGAACCCGGTACTCATCGCTGAAAACCGTTTCCCAACTCAACGTCGGTAGGGTGTTTGATAAACCTGTCTCGTTCTCGGCCTGACGGACGGCTTTGGCGAATGCTTTCTCCCAGACGGACTCAAAATAATCTCGGTTTAGACTGGGTTTGGTCGCCTGAATCGCGTCAATTTCTTCGCGGGCGTCGGCAATGGACGTGACCCAAGTGACCGACCGTCGTTCGGGCTGGAGATGCCATTTGATGATATGTTTCATCAGCCGGACCAATTGACTGAACGATGCACTTTTGAGCTGCTGCGACATGGTATTGAGTAGGGTGTGAATACCGGCGCGGGCTTCCGTCAAGTCATTCTGATCAACGGCTTCCTGAATGGCTTCCAGCGTATCGTAATACGATGTTGCCGTGAGTTCATCCCAATCCTGTCTCATATTTTCTCTTTTTGGATTCATACAAAAAGCCCCCACGTTTTCGCAGGGGCTTCAATATAGTCAAAATGTCAACACAGGATTAACCAACCGACCCTTCAAGGCTGATGGCCAGGAGTTTCTGCGCTTCTACGGCAAACTCCATTGGCAACTGATTCAGCACTTCTTTGGCGTAACCGTTGATGATAAGGGCTACAGCCTGCTCCGACGGGATACCGCGCTGATTGCAGTAGAACAATTGGTCTTCGCCAATTTTGGACGTTGTGGCTTCGTGTTCTACGGTGGCCGAGGGGTTGTTGACTTCCAGATACGGGAAGGTATGGGCCCCACATTTGTCGCCGAGCAGCAGCGAGTCG
>JBBRUB010000471.1:0-4100 GCA_038248175.1 Cytophagales bacterium
ACGGCAATAATGGCATCGACCGCTACGGATTCGCCTTCTTTTACACCAACGTACAGCAACGTACCTTCTTCGTAGGCTTCGAGATCCATCGTGGCTTTGTCGGTTTCCACTTCGGCCAAAACATCGCCGGACTTCACGGTATCGCCTTCTTTCTTGTGCCAGGCAATAATGACGCCTTCGGTCATCGTGTCGCTCATCTTGGGCATCCGAATCACCGTGGCATTGACGTCTTCGGCGGGGGCGGCAGAAATGACTGCGGCATCGGGTAGTTTGGTGGCTACGTCGGCGGTATTGATGTTTCCACTCGGCGCGGGGGCGGGGTTGGGTTTATCGGGGGGGGCTTCGGCTGATGCTTCCTGGCTGCCACCACTGGCTCCGTTGAGCAGAGCTTTGTAATCTTCGCCCTCGGCTCCAATGATGGCCATAATACCGTCGATGGGTACGGATTCGCCTTTTTCGACGCCGATGTAGAGTAGCGTACCTTCTTCGTAGGCTTCGAGGTCCATCGTGGCTTTGTCGGTTTCCACTTCGGCCAGGACGTCGCCGGATTTTACGGTATCGCCCACTTTTTTGTGCCACTCCGCAATGACGCCTTCGGTCATGGTGTCGCTCATCTTGGGCATTCGGATCAATTCAGCCATAATCAGTATCTATAAAATCAGATTAAACGTAGAGACAGGTTGAGTGCCAAAATTAGTGAATCATTCCTATTCTACCCATAACACCAGCCCTTTCAGGTAACTGCCTTCGGGGTGGAACAGGCTCACAGGGTGATCGGCGGGCTGGCTCAGGTGGTGTAACACCCGAACCTGCCGCCCGGCCTCGATGGCCGCAGCCACAATGGTATTGTAGAACAACTCGCGGTCAACCACCTGCGAACACGAGAACGTGAACAGGATTCCTCCTTTAGCCACGCGCTTCAGTCCTTCGGCGTTCAGACGTTTGTACCCCTGCACGGCCCGGTGCCGCGCCGACAGGCTTTTGGCAAAGGCGGGCGGGTCGAGAATGACGATGTCGTACTGTTCGTCATGGTGGTTGAGGTAATGCAGCACGTCGTCGGCGATGGCTTCGTGGTGGTAGGTTTCGGAGTTGAAATTAGCCGTTACGTTCTGGTTCGTGAGCGCAATAGCCTTCTGCGACGAATCGACCGAGTGTACGTCGGTAGCCCCGGCCTGAATGGCATAGACCGAAAACCCACCGGAGTAGCAAAACGCGTTTAACACCCGTTTGCCGGGGGCGTAGCGAGCCAGCAACGCCCGGTTGTCGCGCTGATCGAGGAAAAATCCCGTTTTCTGGCCCGTAATCCAGTCAATGAGAAACGTATTACCGTTTTCCAGCACCGGATGCGGCACGGGCGTTTGGCCAAACAAATAGCTGTTGATGACCGTACCGGCGTATTCGTTGGGAAGCGTCTCGCTGCTTTTGTCATAGACCGCCGTTAGTTCGCTCCCAAAAACGTTTTGCAACGCTTCGGTAATAATCATCCGTTCGCGGTGCATCCCGATGGAGTGGGCCTGAAGTACCGCCACGCCGTTATAGATGTCGATAATCAGACCGGTACAACCGTCGCCTTCGCCATGTACGAGCCGATAGCAGTTGGTCGGTCCGGCGTCCCGGGTTGAGTTGATAATAGCCTGCCGGATATGACGGATGCCGGTGAGTTTTCTGGTCCAGTACGCTGCGTCGGGCGTTACGGGGCCGCCCGCCGTGGCCGCAAACGAAAACAGCCGCACCGCAATGCTGCCGTCGTGGTAATGACCGGTAGCTAAGTACTCGCCTTTGCGGTCATAAACTTCTACGACGTCGCCATCGTTCAGGTCGCCATCGTAGCGGGCAATAGCGCGGGAAAATACCCACGGGTGAAACCGCCGAACAGCTTCGTCGCGACCGGCCTGTAAAAATAATTTGGTATAACTCATTGAGGATTCTGGCAAAAGACTGCAAAGATACGACGGACGCCGGTAGGCAGCCGGACAAAAAAATGCATGAAAAACAGGGGGGGGCTTCGTTATAGAGCAGCAAACCAATTTACAAGTATGGAAAGACGCTTATTTCTCAAACAATCGCTCCTTACGGCGGGTACGCTCGCCGTTGGTACTAACCTGTTGGCCAATGGCCTGAAAAAGCCAATCAAACCCTTCGGCGTTCAGCTGTACAGCGTTCGCGACATGATGCCCAAAGACCCAAAAGGCACCATGACGCAGCTGGCCAAACTGGGCTATAAACAGTTCGAGAGCTATGCCGGGCCTCAGGGTTTTTTGTGGGGGATGGCCCCAAAAGAAGCGAAGCTGTTCCTGGACGATCTCGGCGTGAAGATGGTCAGTACGCACTTCGACTTCAAAAAAGACCTCGACAAAAGCATCGAGATGGCCAACGGCGCGGGGCTGACGTATCTGCTTTGCCCCTACATCGGTGCGCAGAAATCTTATGACGACTGGAAGAAGATTGCTGACCTCTTCAACGAAACTGGCGAGAAAGTGCGCAAAGGCGGGCTGAAATTTGGCTACCACAACCACGATTATTCGTTCAAGCCACTCGATGGCAACATTCCACAAGTGTATCTGCTGGAAAACACCGACCCCGCGAACGTAATGTTTGAGCTGGACATGTGCTGGATTGAAGCCGCCGGACAGGATGCCGCCCAGCACCTCAAAACCTACGGCAACCGCTACGAACTCTGCCACATCAAAGACTTCAACCGGGTGGCAGGCAAAGTGGTGCAGACCGACCTCGGTACGGGTTCGGTAAATTACAAAAAGCTGTTGCGCACGGCAATGGACAACGGCATGAAATATTACATTGTGGAGCAGGAAGACTACCCACAGTCGCCAATGGTGAGCATGAAAAACGATGCTGCGTATATGAAGACGTTATCGGTATAATTATCAGCAAGAACAGGACGTCCTGTTCTTGCTATCTTTGTAAAAACTATAAAACTGATGGATACCGTACGAATTCACGTAAATCAGCAATTAGATGGAGTCACGTTCAGTCTCCCCTTGGCGGTTCGCCAGACGCTCAGGCGGGAATTTCCCGATGCCAATCCGCTGGGCAGCCTGTACGTAAAATACGACACACAAACTGATTTTGATGCCTATCATGGTCTCATAGAACCCCAGATTTATCCGGTGTTACTTGGTCTGTCGGGAAGTGATTTAAAAAAAATCAATCATATCCTGTTTGTTAACCCGGTAACAAACCAGACGATTTACGCGTATCCGCATGAGTAAAATGTTCAACAACTACATTGGGAAGGCAGGGCAATTATTTGCCATGTCGGAGTTTCTGATGCGGGGCTGGAACGTTGCTATCCCAGAGGTTGACCGGGCGAAGATATTTTTGTCGTGTAGGACGAAGACGGAACCCTGCGCCGGGTTCAGGTGAAGTCATCTCAGGCCAAACTGCTCAAAGAAGGTTACTACGCGGAATTTCATATTCCCTACCGACAGGTTGTGACTGAGTTAACACCGGATATACATTTCATGCTCCTGGTACGCTTCAACAATAAATGGGAAGACGTTTTGGTGCTGAGTCGTGAGCAACTCGAGTTTGAATTATCTGAGAAGCCAATACAAGCACCGAAGAACATAACCCTCCGAATTAGTTTTAATGGAACCAGAGCAGTTTGTAGGAGGAAGGACTTTACTAAATACCGCGACCAGTTTTCTAACTTCCCAATTCTTACGCACTAATTCCCCTCCTCCCGCGCCGAAAACAGCCGTTTGAGCCAGCTTTTCTGCTCGACGGTCTCTTCCTTTTTCTCCGCTTCCGTTAGCTGGTAATTAGTCAACGCGCGTAAATCGGGTTGTCCGGCATCAACCCAGGCGGTGTACCAGAAATTACCGATCATTTTTACCGACGCCCGCATCTGCCGCTCTACCTGCCCGCGCAGCCGCTCGTGATACGCCCGGGAAAACTCTTCCGAATAGACTTTTACCGTAATGCCGTTGCGCTCCTCGAAGCCATACTTGCGGGTCTCGCCAAACTGTTCGGTCAGCTCTTTCTCAAAAATCAAGACCGAATCGAGCGCGGCATGGGCGTTGAACACCGCCTGCCAGGCCGCTTTCTGGGGTGAATAGACGTACTCGGCGGAACCCACC
>JBBRUB010000472.1:0-4098 GCA_038248175.1 Cytophagales bacterium
ATTGCCCAGGAAGATAGACCCGGCGTTGATGATTTTATCCGCTACGGCTTCGGCATCGGCAACGCTCAGGATCAGGTGTTCGGCGGCATACTGATTCAGCAGGTCGATGGCGTCCTGCTGGGTTTCTACCAGAATGGCTTTGCTATTGGTCAGGGCTTTGGTGGCCACCTCGCGCCGGGGGAGTCTATTCAACTGCGTACCAATGGTCAGGTTGACGCTGTTAACCAGTTTCCTGCTTGTCGATACCAGCAGCACCTGACTGTCGGCTCCGTGTTCGGCCTGCGAGAGCAGGTCAGCTGCCACGAACGACGGCACGGCGGTATCGTCGGCATAAATAGCGACCTCACTCGGACCGGCGGGCATGTCGATGGCCATGCCTTCTTTGGCCACCAGCATCTTGGCCGCCGTAACGTACTGATTGCCCGGCCCAAAAATCTTATCAACCTGCGGCACCGATTCCGTACCGTAGGTCATGGCTGCAACGGCCTGCGCCCCACCGATGCGAAACACCCGCGTGACGCCCACGAGCCGGGCCGCGAAGAAAATGGCCGGGTGATGGCCGGGCGTACACAGTACTACTTCGCGGCAACCCGCCAATTGCGCCGGAACGCCCAGCATCAGCACCGTGCTGAACAGCGGAGCCGTGCCACCGGGAACGTACAGCCCTACCCGCTCGATGCCCACGCTTTTGCGCCAGCACGTAACGCCGGGCATGGTCTCGATTTTCTGAACCGGTTGTTTCTGCGCTTCGTGAAATACCCGGATGTTCTGATACGCCTGCCGGATGGCGTCTTTCAGTTCGTCGGATAACTGCGCTTCGGCTGCGTCGAGTTCGTCGGCACTGACTTCAAGCCCATGAGCAGTCAGGTCAACTTTATCGAATTTATTGGTCAACTCAACCAAAGCCGCGTCGCCACCCGCCCGTACCTGAGCCATAATGGGCGCAACCACGGTCTCAATTTGCTGCGTTGACTGCACGGGCCGGGCCAGCAACGCGGACCACTCGGTGCGTTCGGGGTAGGGGATGATGTTCATTTTAAATTCAGTAGATCATTTTCTCGATGGGGATGACCAGGATGCCTTCGGCACCGGCGGCCCGGATGGCTTCGATGTTTTCCCAGAATTCGTTTTCGTTCAGCACCGAATACACCGAACTCCAGCCTTCGGTAGCCAGCGGGGTTATGGTTGGGCTGCGCATACCGGGCAGGAGGGCCGTAATTTTTTCTAGGGCGTGATTGGGCGCGTTGAGCACGATGTATTTGTTGTTCTTGGCCACCTGAACGGCTTTGATGCGAAACAGCAGCTTATCGACTAATACCTGTTTTTCATCGGCCAGATTAGACGGGGCAATCAGAACGGCTTCGGAGCGGAAAATGGTTTCGACTTCCTGCAAGCCGTTGCTTATCAGCGTACTGCCCGAGCTGACAATGTCGCAGATGGCTTCGGCCAGACCAATGCCGGGTGCAATCTCGACCGACCCGCTGATTTCGTGAATGTGGGCCGTAACGCCCTGCTCGCCGAGATACTTGCCCAGCAAATTGGGGTAGGAGGTGGCAATGTTCATCCCGTTCAGGCTGCTCAGCCCCGACCAGTCATTGCCGCGCGGAATGGCGATGCTCAGTCGGCATTTGGAAAAACCCAGCCGATGAATCGTTTGCACGTCACGGCCACTTTCGATGGCCACGTTCTCGCCCACGATGCCGAGGTCAGCTACGCCGTCTTCTACGTAGCCGGGGATATCATCGTCGCGCAGGAAGAGGAATTCGGCGGGGAAATTCGATGAAATGGATTTGAGTTTACCGGTGCCATAGTCGAAGCGGATGCCGCATTCTTTGAAAAGCTGGTACGAGTCTTCGCTCAACCGACCGGATTTTTGCAGGGCAATACGTACAGAAACAGACATGAATCAAGTGATAAAAAGCCACCGCTCAGATTGTAAGCGTAGCGGAGCCGGAATTGGTTCGGCGAATGGGGCTACAAAAATACGCAAAAACGGGCTTCTACGGCAGCGATACCCCCATTGTCACGTCTTTATCTGCACGACTCAGAACGGTAACTTGCCCAGATCAACGTTGCCACCGGTGAGGATAACACCGACTTTTTGCCCGGTAAATGCGTAGCTTATACCAATTCGGTCTGCTGCTGCCAATAATTCCGGTACACCGCGCCCTGTTCAATGAGTTCGCTGTGACTGCCCTACTCAATTACCCTGCCCTGATCCAATACAACGATACAGTCGGCCTGCCGAACGGTACTGAGCCGACGGGCAATGATGATAACGGTGCGCCCGGCCTGCCGTAAGTGCTGAATAGTACGTTGTACAAACTGCTCCGAACCCGAATCGAGGGCCGACGTAGCCTCATCGAGAATCAAAATTTCCGGGTCTCGGCACAGGGCGCGGGCAATGGCCAGCCGCTGCCGCTGACCACCCGACAGAGCCGCGCCGTTTTCGCCGAGGTACGTCTGGAATCCGCTGGGTAGTTTCTCGATAAACGCCAGAATGCCCAGTTCCCGGCAGATGTCGATGATGCGCTGCATGAGGGAACTAAGGGCAAACTCTTTGTCTTCGAGTTCAATCCGGGCAATGACTTTATCGGCGTAGAGTTGCCGGGCCATGTTCAGTTCCTGCTGCCGTTTGGTTTGGGTTTGCAGACTCTCCTGCGCCGAAAGCCTGAACTGCTCGTACTGCTGCCGGTACAAAGGAGAATGTAGCCCCGCCACTGCCCAACCCGCCGACCCGGTAGCAGACCAACGCACCAGCCGCTCCAAATCGGCAACCTGCTGTTGTTTCTCGGTCTGTTGCGCTGAAAGCAGCTGTAGCTTCGTATCCAGCACATCGGTCTGAAGCCGGAGCAGTACATCGCCCGTCCGCACCGGCTGATTGTCATGCACCAGCAAAGCTGCCACGCGCCCGCCCACCAGCGGTTTTACCTCGCTGCGTTCTGCCACAGGCCGCACCAGCCCCGCCGACTGCACCGACACATCGACGTAAATAAATGGTAAAGCCGCCAGGGCCACTGTAATGGCCAGCAACACCGAACCGTAAATCAGTTGGCTGCGAACGGTGAGGGTAGGGAGGTAGGTGTAGGTGTCGTTCATGTCGGAACACTCTTGAACCAACCTTAACTTACCAGATTGACAAAAAAATTCCTGACTGCATCCCAGTTATGAAATACCACGTACGATGCCGTGAAAGACGAGATCAGTGTCAACATTTCTTTGAGAGTTATTTGCTTTTTCATAGTAAAAATATGAGGATTTAATTAGTAAAAATATCAATTTAGGTTATAGTGCTTTACTGCTCAAAAAAATTGTACTAACAAAAAGATTATACCCAGAATGGATTAGTAATACTGTTAAAAAAGGATTCCATTCTCTTTCTTTAGCATGTAAATATGAGTAGTTAAATATTAAACATATAAAAAACGTAGCTACAATTTGCTTAATACTGCTAAAATGATTTACAGCGAATAGCAAAGAGACAATTAGGTTAGAGTACTTTGGTAAATACCTATGAGTGAAACCAAGCAGCAAAGTCTGAAAGATAACTGTTTCAAACAACGGAGCAATAATTAATGAGAGTAAGATAATGGACCAAGTTTCCATTTTTGACACATCTGACTCAGTTATTGCCTGGCTATTTATAATTAACAAGTTATAAATTAACCCAATTAAAAAAGAGATTAAACACGATAACGCGATTGAAAAGAACACATAGCTTTTAAATGTAAGAGTCAGTAACCTACTTTCAATTTCTTCTGTCGTAATCATTATGAACACGTTCAAAAAATGAAATAAAATGAACCTAATACGACGTAATATAAAGTCTTCATATTCGCACAAGCACCCTAGGATAAGTCCACTTAGAAAAATCCTTCTAGAAATGGAGGTTTTTTGTTTAGATGAAAACAATGGGCATACGATCGTCGATTGATCGTATGCCCATTGTGGTTACTGATGGTCGTGGTTCATAGACCGTTGCCCATCAGACATTGAGTGATTACTTGCTTTGAAAGCATCCCAAGCAGCAGAACACATTTCTCCAATTGCCCAATCAGCAACTTGTTCAGCCACAAACTGTACTGCTTTACGAACAAT
>JBBRUB010000473.1:0-4087 GCA_038248175.1 Cytophagales bacterium
ACTACGGAGGTGTTCGACCGCTCTTTGTTGGAGTTGATACTCAGGTTGTAGCTCTGCACAGGAGCCGTGCGCAGGATGGCACCGTACCAGTCGTTGTTTTTGTTTGCCCAGTCGGCAGGGGTAGCAAAAGCGGTTGGCACCGGGCGGCCCTGATCTTCGAAAAATTCTTTCTTGAACTGGGCAAACTGCTGGGCATCGAGCATTTTTACGCGTCCCCGCTCCGGCACCTCCTGGATCCCCGCAAAGGTGTTGAAACTGATATTAGTTTGGCCGCTCTTGCCCCGGCGCGTCGTGATAAGGACTACCCCATTAGCCGCCCGCGAGCCATAGAGCGAAGTCGAAGCGGCATCTTTCAACACCGAGATATCTTCGACTTCGTCGGGGTTGAGCTGGGCAATGTTGCCCGTAATG
Source organism: Cytophagales bacterium (assembly GCA_038248175.1). Lineage (GTDB taxonomy): Bacteria > Bacteroidota > Bacteroidia > Cytophagales > Spirosomataceae > Spirosoma. The sequence goes on from JBBRUB010000473.1 coordinate 412, forward strand.
GGGAAACCATCGACCACATAAAGCGGCTCACTACCGGCTGATACCGACAGCTGCCCCCGAATGCGGATGTTGATGCCTGCACCCGGCCGGCCTGTCGTTTGGTTAATCTGCACACCTGCCAGCCGCCCCTGGAGCTTTTGCCCGATCTGCGACACAGGCAGGTCTTTGATCTCGGCAGCGCTGATGGTCTGCACGGCCCCCGTTATTTCCTTTTTTAGCTGACTGCCATAGCCCACCACTACAACTTCATTCAGGGCCAGGTCGTCGGGGTTAAGCGTTACGTTAATGGTGGTCTTGCTACCCACCAGTAATTCCCGGCTTTTGTAGCCTACGAAACTAAACACCAGCGTAGCGTTGGTATTGGGTACCGACAGACGGTAGCTGCCCGCAGCATCGGTGGTGGTACCCTGCGTAGTTCCCTTCACCACCACGCTAACGCCGGGCAGGCCACTCCCCTGCTCATCGGTCACTCGCCCCGATACGGATACGTCGGCGTCGTTAGTGGTTAACAAATCTGTTCGGAGCGGTAGTGCTGCCCCCTGAGCCGGGGCGGTCAGCCAAACAGTTACAGTGCTCAGTAATAGCAAATAGACAAAGTTTCGCATACTCGTACAGGGTTTATGATGACTGAAAGCAGCTACCATTCGGTCGCTTATATTCTGGTCAAATCTTGCCAAACCCTACCAAGTTACTTTCTCATACTTACCTATTTTATCATAAAAAAGAACTGAATTATTCTAAAATTGAGCAAGCTGAAGCATACAACACCAACGAGTTACTTTTCAGAGCGATTGCCGGACAATCAGGTGAAACGGATTCTCGGCGTGGTTCTGACTACCGGAACGAACCATTTGCGCGGCAGTGCGCCCCATCTTCGCAAAATCCGTTGACATCACAGCGATACCATCAAGCAGAAATTCCTTGAATGGCGTATCATTGTATGACAGGATACCAACTTCCTCGCCAAGCACATAAGAGGTGGCTTTAATTTTGCGAATCAGTTCAATTAAATCATCCTCCATTAGGTTGATATATGCATTTCCTGACTGGATTACTTCCTTCTCAAACTCACGCACAACGCGGGCAGTAAAGGCGTGCTCGTGGCAGAACTTATAGAACCCGTTCAGGATAGCTTTGGGATGGTAGGTGTATGACGGAAACAGGATATTGAGCGTAGTGTATTTGCGAAGTTGCGGCAGGGCGTCGATCAGGGCCTGATAGATGTCTTTCTCGAAATTCTGGAAAACAGCCGCGTAGTTACCGGTAATTCCCTCAATCTGCTTATCGAGCAGGACCAACTTGTGTTTAGGCAAACTGTTGATGAGTTCGGCGGCCCGGCTGTCGTCCTCAAAAAAATGCGCGATAATAACAAAATGGGTATGGTTGCGGGCCTGCTTCTGAATCAGATCGCGAAACAGCCGAAAGTCATTGTTATAGACGAAGAAGTCAATCGCTACGCCCGGCCCTAAGCCCTCTACAAATGAGTCGTAGATGATTTTTTTGTGCGCACTCAGTTTATTGAAGAGCAGAAAGACTTTCAGGTTATTGCCGGTTGGGGTATAGTTGATGTAAAAGCCTTTGCCTTTCACGGCCCCAATAATTTCCTTTTCTTTCAGCAGTTCATACGCCCGTTCTACCGTCCCCTTGGCTACGTCGAGTTCGGCGCATATCTCGTGGATGGACGGCAGCTTGTCGCCCGGCAGGATGTCGTGGTTTTCAACGCCTTCGACCACCGCGTTGTAAATCTGCTGGTACTTGGGTGTGTTGGAGTAATCGTTGATTTTGATGTGATACAGCATCAGCGCGTCGAGTTTCTATAAACAGACGCCCAACGATATTATTTACTCATAACCACCCGAACAGGGCCCGGTTCTTCTGCCCGACGCCGGTTCAGGATGTCGAGCAGGATATCAGTCATGTACTGCCGTTTGTTGAAGACAATATCATGCCGGTTTTCGGGCAGCAGGAACTGCTTCACTTTGGCGTTGACCAGGTGCTTCCGGGCAAAACCCACATTGGTTGGGTACACAAGTTCGTCGCGTTGCCCGTGCAGCATGGTGATATTGGCCCGGATGTTCTTCCAGCCGGGCAGAATCGCTTCGAGAGCCTCGCGATGGGCGAGTTTTTCGTCATTGGCCAGCAATAGAATGGGCGACACCATCCAGCGAATCAGCGGACTATCAGCCAAATAACTCACCGGAAAAGTACGCTCCAGCCCCGGCCCAAGTGCCGACGATACAAACACGACGTGATTGACCCGGTCAGGATTATTCATGGCCAGCCGCGCCGACACCGACCCGCCGTAAGACGAGCCAACAACCATTAGATAAGGTGCGTTACGGTAGCGGTCAATAAGTGGCTGCAACAGTTTAGCCTGATTGATTATCGACGTTTCTACCCGCCCAAAGTCCGAAGAACCATAGCCGGGCCGGTCAACAGCCACCAGCTGCGCCCGGTTGAGCAGGGCTGTATCCTTGAAAAAGGCATTGAAAAAGGAGAGCGAACTGGGCGCGCCGTGTACAAACAGTACCACCGGCAGGGCCGTGTTGCCGGGGGGGCTGGGTGTTTCGATGAAGCGAATGGTACGGGGCAGGCCACCAGCCGGGTCTGTCACGCGGTAGCGGTGTACGATGGGATGAATGCGCTCCGCCCGAAACTCATCCATCAGTTCCTGATCGGTCTGACGCATATCAACAAACCAGGCCGTAATCAGCGTGCCGATGACAATACCCAGAATAACGAGCAGAGCGGAGCGCAAAGCGCGAAGAAAATCATTCATACCAATATACTACTATCCTGACCACAACCGCAAATCACTGGCCAAAGGTTTACAAAGGAGTGGTAATGATACCCAACCCAAACGATCCGGCCGACAAGGCCCTCAACTCGTCGGCCACGTTCCCCAGACGCAGGACGCCCTCCAGGCCAGCGACGCCGAGCGGATGACGCCCCACGAAGCTAATGAGTTAAGCAACCACCAGTAAAAGACATTTCGTACAGTTTCATTCCTTAGCTGTATAGGTACAGCGAAGGAATGTATTATTTTTTTTCAGAGAAAATTGCCTGACTGTCAACGGCTAATTACTGGCCAACCCGTTACGCAACAAGTTTTTTCGGAGTTACTGTTGTGCTGTATAATCAAACCACCTACTTTTGTGCCACGATTAAGGAAAACGGCAGCGTTGACCGCAGTCAAATGGTTCGGTAGTTCAGTTGGTTAGAATACCTGCCTGTCACGCAGGGGGTCGCGGGTTCGAGTCCCGTCCGGACCGCCAACAAAGCAAAAAAGACGTTCAGCACTGCTGAGCGTCTTTTTTGCTCTGTTGGTGTTTAAGGCGTTAGGGTGATCATCATCCATAAGGGACAGATACGACTTTCTGAATCCCATAGTCCATAATTCGTAACGGGCTTTCGACGGTTCAGCAACTGCGTGCCACGTCTCGGGACCTACACCGACATACAGCAGCAACTGGAACGGGAGAAACGGCAGGTTATCAAACCATTTAAAGTACGGGAGAAACAGCTGGAGACCGTTGTCATGACCACGATGACTTAACCACTGCTCATCGGCTGGTTATGCGGAATAATCAGACCGGAATTTCGTACAGGCGGTTATTTGGCGATCATGTAAAGGGGCCAAAACCATTACGCTGATTGACCCCTGCATCGGGCAGCC
>JBBRUB010000474.1:0-4083 GCA_038248175.1 Cytophagales bacterium
ACCGATATTTTCCCAACCGGCTGGAGTTCCATCGAGTGGAGTAACCTGAGAGGGGGCGAGACCGTAGCCATCTTCGGATCGGGACCCGTCGGGCTGATGGCCCAGAAATCGGCCTGGATTCAGGGGGCGGGCCGTGTCATTGCTATCGATCCGGTCAACTACCGGTTGGAGCGGGCCAAACGCGTGAACAAGGTCGAGACGCTCAACCCCAACGAAGTTGACGTAGTACAGGCTATTCGCGACATGACCGAAGGCCGCGGTGCCGACCTCTGCGTGGACGCCGTGGGTATGGAAGCACACCGTACCGTACTGGATAAAGCCAAAGCGGCCATCAATTTCGAAAAGGGTAGCGATTCAGTACTAGAAACGTGTTTCCGGGCCGTGCGCCGGGGGGGAATGGTTACCGTAGTGGGTGTCTATGGCACACCCTTCGACAATTTTTCGCTGGGCCGGATTTTCGACAAGGGTTTACAGATACGGTACGGACAGTCGCAGGTACACAAGAACATCGACTACCTCCTCGACCTCGTTGTGCAGGACAAAGTGGTGCTGGACGACATCATCTCGCACGTGCTGCCCCTGGCCGACATTTCACGCGGCTACGACATCTTCAAGAATAAAGAAGACGACTGTACCAAAGTGATTTTAATACCCTAAATTATTGCCATTTGCTTCACTGTCATTATCCAAAATGACCGGTAAGGACAGTGAAGCAAATGACCACAAATGACTCAATTATGGAAACGAAAAAAACGGCTCTGATTACGGGCGCGTCGAGTGGCATTGGTCAGGAACTGACCCGGCTGTTTGCCAAAGATGGTTACGATTTAGTGTTGGTAGGCCGCAATGAAGACACGCTGAATCAGCATGCCTATAACCTGAAAAATCAGTACGGCACTGAGAGTACGGTTATTGTCAAAGACCTGGCTGACCCCAACGCACCCGACGAGATTTACGCCGAAACCAACAGCAAAGGCCAGAAAATTGATGTGCTGGTGAACGACGCAGGCTTTGGCGAATACGGTATGTTCGCAACTGAGACCGATTTTCAGAAAGAGCGCGACATTGTACAGGTGAACGCCATTGCGCTGATGCACCTGACCAAGCTGTACGTGAAGGATATGGTGGAACGCAACGACGGCAAAATCCTGCTGCTGGGGTCCGAAGTATCGGTGTTCCCTAATCCGCTGATGGCTGTCTATGGCGCGACGAAGGCATTTGTGAAGAAATTCGGCGAAGCCATTCGGAATGAGCTGAAAGATACCAACGTGACGGTAACGGTCCTGATGCCGGGCGCGACAAACACAAATTTCTTCAAAACTGCCGGAGCCGAAAACGCCAAAGGAGCCGACCCAAACAAAACCGCTGACCCTGCGGCTGTTGCCAAAGCGGGTTACGATGCGTTGATGTCCGGTAAAGACCACGTCGTGGCCGGTTGGGTAAACAAAGCCCGCGTTGCCTTCGCCAACGTGTTGCCCGACCCGCTGCTGGCGGCTGGTGTGCGCAGTGATATGGAACCGAAAAATGAAGACGACTCACAAAAGCAACTTCTCACGGCTATTGGCGTAGCGGCTTTGGTCATTGGCGGCATCTGGCTGCTAACGCGCAATCGCTCATCGTTTATGCCAAATGAGTACAACAAAGTCCGATATAAATACAAAGCGCATAAGGCAAAAGGCATAGCCAAAAGTACGGTAGCCTCCGTTGCCGATTCCGTGAAAGGAGCCTACTACGACGTAAAATCCAGTATAGAAGACACAAGCAGCTCAATAGCCGACTCGGTTGGAGGTACATACCACAACGCCAAAGCCCGCGCAGAAAAAATGCTGGCCTAACAGTGGGTCGGACACTCTTGTCCGACCAGCCGCGAAGCGGCTAACAGCGTAGTTGACGCTAAGTTAAAGCTGAATAATACCAGGTTGAGTAACTACATCGTTAGCCGCTACTTGCGGCTGGTCGGGCCTGATTGTCCAACCTACACTATTCCCCAATCACATGATTCAATCGTATTTAAAACCGTTCGGTATCGGTGTAGTGGCCGGGATGCGCTCTATAATGGCTCCGGCAGTACTGAGCCACAAACTGTCGCGCACGATGCCCGCGTTGGAGCCGCACTCGGCCATCGAGTATGCCGCCAACCCTGCCACCGCTACGGTGCTGAAAGTGATGGCCGTGGGCGAACTGATTGGCGACAAACTACCCAAAACACCAGCCCGAACCGACATGCCGGGTCTCGGCTTCCGTATGCTGTCGGGTGGTACGTGTGGGGCGTTGCTCAACGAAGCGGAAGGGCAGCCGGTCATTCACGGAGCTGTAGCGGGCGGGTTTGGCGCGGTGGTAGGTTCGTTCCTGTTTATGCGTCTGCGGTTGTGGATAGACGACGAACTCGGCTTGTCCGACCCAGTTGTGGCCCTCGCCGAAGACGCCCTGACCATTACGGCGGGCTGGCTCATTGCCGATAGTATCGAACCTGTTCGGGCTATACCCGACTAACCGCCGGTTTCCGCTCCTGATAGCGTCGATAAGCTACAGAACCAGCGAGTATCAGCAGCAGGAATACCATACCAATGCCAATCCAAATCAGGGGGTGGGTGGGTTCGTCGGGCGTTTCGGTAATGGTCAGGAGCCGGTTAACGGGCTGTCTGGTCAGCAGTTGCTGCTTACCGCCTGGCCAGCTAACCAGTATCGAATCGACTACACTCACTGCTCCCAGCCCGACGTGAATAATGGTGGAATTCTGTGACAGGTGACTCGACGCCCCCCCGTCCACCTCGCAAATGTGTCGTTTGCCACCCGCCACTACCACCACCCGCGCGCCAATGCCCCGCATCTCGGCCTGAACGCCCCGCAACGCCACTTTCAGCCAGTTGCCTTTTGCCGCATCGTTTCGGTATAGCCGCGTGATTGACTCAACGGGGTAGGTCAACGTCGGGATTTGGTTTACCACCAGCAAGTCCATATCGCCATCATTGTCGTAGTCGAACACCACCGAACCGCGACCCAGGCCGTAGTCGTTCAGACCAAAGGCGTAGGCTTTTTCTTCGAAACGCCCGCCCAGATTCTCGAAGAAATAATTGGCCATTGGCACGCAGTTGGGGTTGAGGTCGCCGTTGGCCACGAACAGATCGAGGTCGCCATCATGGTCGAAATCAACGAAATTGGCTCCCCAGCTAATGGCCACGTAGTTCATGCCGAGCGGAGTTAGCTGGTCCACAAACGGTTTGCCAGGCCCGGTGCTGACCATCATGCGGTTGAAGCGGATGTTGGTAAAGTAATAGTCCAGTAGTCCGTCGTTGTTGATGTCACCGATGGCCGTACCCATCGAATTGATTTTCAGGTCCATGCCCAGGGGTTTGGCAATGTCGCGAAACTGTTGGCGCGGGTACTGGCTTTCGAGCTGCAGGTTGGGTGTGCGCTTGTAGCCAAAATCGTGGTTGATAAACAGGTCCTGATCCCCATCGTTGTCAAAATCGCTGAACACCCCGCCGAAGCCGAATCCCTTGTGGGTCAGGCCGTACTCTTCATACACGTCTTCAAACGATTTCCCGTCTTTGTTCCGCAACAGATAGCCCGGCGAGGTCTGCGTGGCACCCACAATGGTAGCGTCGTTGATGAAGGTTAGTTCACCCCGGAAGTCGTTAAAGTAGTTGCCCACATACAGATCGGGAAAGCCGTCGGCGTTGATGTCGCCAAAGCTGGCCCCGGTGCTGAACGACGCTAACTGGTCGAGGCCATATTCTTTGGTAGCGTTCCGAAACTGGGGTTTGCCGCCCCGGTTGGGGCCGTTGTTCAGAAACAGCAGGTTCATGGCGCGGGGAATGGGCTGCTTCTTATTTTTGGTCGTAATAGTCGTGACAAACAAATCGACCCAGCCATCGCGGTTTACATCGGCAGCCGTTACGCCCTGCGTCACAAACGCCCGGCTGTCGGTCAGGCCCGACTGGTCATAGACGTTGGTAAAGCGACCTTTGCCGGTGTTGCGGTACAGCACATCGGGGTTCATGCCGCCAGTGATGAACACATCTTCAAAACCGTCATTGTCGAAGTCCAGCACACAGGCCCCGCCCCCGAACATGCCCTCAT
>JBBRUB010000475.1:0-4082 GCA_038248175.1 Cytophagales bacterium
ACAACGCCTTCAAATTCAGAATTATAAAGCCATCCATGATTCACGCAGTTTGAAGCTGCCGCTTTTCACGGCGTTCATTGGTAACAATGGCAGCGGAAAAAGTAGTGTGTTTGAAGCACTACAATTGCTCCATGAATCACTGGTATTGAGTATTCCCGAAGCGTTTGGCCGGTGGGGTGGTCTAGAGAATGTCAGAAATTACGGGGCCGCTCACAAACAGAAAACTCGTACAGAAGCGGGTTTTGATAAATCGTTTGCCGCCATTGGTCTCAAACTAACCTGCCTCATAAATAAACAGAAATATAATTACGAGGTAGGCTTCAATACCACACCAAACAACGACCAGTACGTAGTAGAATATGAGAAGCTGCACGTCAACAAAACAGAGATTTTTTCTGCTCAGTTGGTCGGTAATCCCTGGTTTAGCGAGGCTCGATTTGCCCTGAGTGATGAGGAATCAACCTTGCAAATCAATAGAGGGCGAGCCAATCGACCCACCGCGTTACGTTATGTAGGCAACCGGCTTTTTATTAGCGGCATCACACTATCTATGCCGGAGGAGTGCCGAATTCTACGCGACTATATAACCAGTTGGCAGTTCCTGGCCCTCAACGCCCAGACAATGGGCTTCCCCACCACGCAAAATCGCCTGACCAAAGAGGTTCGTTTACAATCCGATGGACAGAATCTGGCTGAGTTTGTGCGGCATATATCTGACGATCCAAATCTGTTGAACGCCTTAGTTAGTAAAATGAAATTCGTCTTGCCTTACGCGTCAGATATTCAAACGCTAACGACAGAAGATTTCGACCGAAAAATCCAGCTTCGTCTGTATGAAGAGGGCCAGCGCACTGCCATTCCGGGCTGGTTATTTTCATCGGGTACATTGCGCGTATTGGCAATGTTAGCTGTAATCCATAGCCCTAACCCGCCTTCGGTCCTGTTCATTGATGAAGTAGAGAATGGACTTGATCCACGTACTATTGGGCTAATTATCAATGAGATTCAGCAACTTCATGCCCAGAAACGAATGCAGGTTGTGGTAACGACGCATTCACCTTATTTTCTAGATATGATACCGCTGGACAGCATCATTGTAGCAGAAAAAAATAGTGAAGTTTGTTATTTCCACAGCCCAAAAGATCAGGAGAGCCTGGCCGCTTGGCGGGATCGCTTCTCGCCTGGTAAGCTTTACACAATGGGTAAACTCACCGACTAACTTGTATGAAGATAGGTTTTATTCTGGAGTGCAGTCCCAAAGGGCCTGATGCTGATATTTATCCATACGTAGCAAAACAGCTATGCGCTTCGATTACTATCGAGAAACCCATTACCCTCGTCAACAAGCAGCGCGTCATGCAGGAAGGAGCCATCAGTGCTCAATTGCTGTTTGAAACAGGCTGCGATTACGTCTTCATTATCTGGGATAGAATGCCAAAATGGGGTGGTACAGGCCGTTGTAGTGAGCACATTGCCGAATTAGAGGCTGAGCTAGCCAAAACGACTGTCGACTGCACCAAGATAGTTCTGTGCTGTATAGACGAAATGCTGGAGTCATGGATTGTAGCGGATGGGCGGGGCATCACAGCCTATTTTCAAAGTCTTACTACGCGTACTATTGGTACGTTTGGTGACTGCAAACGACTACCTGAGCAGACAGGAGCAAAAGAGAGGATCGCAAAATTTAATGGCCGTTATAGCGACTTCACAGACAATTTCAAGATTGTGAAGTATATGCCTGAATTTGACAGACCCGCTCAGCGTAATGCATCGTTTCGGTATTTTAAAGAGTCAGTCGAACAGCTTTGCCCCTAATTATTCGTAGGAATCTTGATATATGAACGAAGTCTTACTGAAGCAGTTTCACGACCAAATGCTTAATCTTTAAGACGTTGTGGGAAACCAAACGGGGTATTGGGCTAAGCGGTATAAGCAAAAGGTCGTAAAAGATGGTGGTTTACAAGCCGCAAAATCATGGTTACGACCACAAGTAAAAGGCCTAAGCGGTCTTGAGAAATTAGCAAACCTCAATCGTCTGGATCTATCTTTTGAAGCAATAGTCCTCAAAGAGCCTTGGTCTCAACTCTTCACTGCCCCTGAATTACAAGTCGCCCGTCGGCGTCTAAACATAGCGGCAGGAGTCATTTTGCCCGAAGAAGTAGGTGATGCGCTTACGGAGGGGGCAAAATATCAATTGTTCGTCAATAAATATGAGCGGAATGCGAAGGCCCGTACGCTGTGTCTTCAACATTACGGAACAGACTGCTCTGTTTGCAAAGTGAGCATGAGTGAGGTGTATGGTTCAGTCGCTGATGGTTTCATTCACGTTCATCACCTCAAGCCGTTGGCAACAATTGGGTACGAATACGAGATAGATCCTATCAAAGATCTACGGCCTGTGTGCCCCAACTGCCATGCGATTATCCACCTAAACGGACAATTAAGAAGTATTGAGGAAGTTCAGGTCATGTTAAACCAATGATCTACACGCTATAATAGTCCCCTCATTGATATGCACAGCTACCTGAACGCTATTTACAAATACGGCCACTTATACGACCGGGAGACGGGCAAACGAATCTTGCTAAAAGATGACGTTGAACTGGCGGTAGTCATTCAATCTCGACTGGATGACATATACCTTATTGATCCTAAAAATGATCCGAATGATGAGGGTAATAAACCTCGGTCGGTCGAAGAATTGTCAACTCAAGTTTATTCGGAAGGGTTTGATGAAGTACGTCAACTTAAAGGCCGGGGTGAGTATTTGTATTTCGTTATCAAAGCAGGGGATAAAAATGAGCAGGGACGACGACCCTACGAATGTTGCTTCCGAGTTCAACTACTGGAAGAGCTTTACATGGTTTGGAAAGGCCCAAGCACATTGGATGGTGACTTTTACTCCAGCGAGGGTCGTACCCGAAGTTGCAGCTGTGTAGTGGATAAACTGGAATATGGTGAGTTGGAAACTCGCTATTTCGAGCCTGTTTATGGCAGTTCATTGAGCGATGTATATACGCTTACTTATGAAATGTACTTCGCGCGGTATGGTCGAAGTGGCCCTAATATCTATAAGCACCTACTTCTTTACGTTAGACAGCATGGGCATCCTTTTATGCAGATTCGTAGGCGCATACTCAGCGCATCGATTAATTTCGGTAACGGCCAGTAGGCAATCTTTACCTTTGCCCATCCTTTAGAAAACCCAGCGGCTAACTATCAACGACGTTACATCATGCAACCACAATCCTCAGAAGACCCCGAAATAGACCCCACAGACGAATCGGAAGTAGATGTAGAGATTAAGGAGCCGTTCGATCCGAAGGACATTAACATCACGGTAGAGCCCAAGACGATGGACAACCTCGTGCAGCGGCTTAAATACGATGAAATTGACCTCGACCCCGATTTTCAGCGCAAAGGCAATCTGTGGGGAATGGACGTACAAAGTCGGCTCATTGAATCGCTTATGCTTCGGTTTCCACTGCCCGCGTTCTACTTCGATGCTGGCGATGAAGATAAGTGGCTGGTTGTCGATGGCTTGCAGCGGCTTTGGACGCTGAAAAATTTCGTGGTCGATCAGACGCTCAAACTACGCGGGCTGGAGATATTAAAGGACTACGAAGGGCTGACGTTCAAAGAGCTGCCCCGACCCATGCAACGCCGGATTATGGAAACGCAGGTAACAGCCTACATTATCAAGCCTGGCACACCCCGCCCTGTAAAGTACAACGTATTTCGGCGCATCAATACGGGGGGGCTGATGCTGAATTCAATGGAAATTCGACACGCCCTCAACCAGGGGCCAGCCGCCCAATTTCTAAAAGAGGTGTCGGAAAGCGACGTATTTAACCAGTACATCCCAGTGTCGGACCGGCGTATGAATGACCGCGAGTTACTGTTGCGCTACGTAGCATTTCGGCTTACGCCTTATCAGCAGTATACAAAACCGCTGACCAGTTTTCTGGACACCGCGATGGAAAAATTGAACCGAACTACCGACGACGAACGGGCCAACCTGCGTGATGACCTGTTTAGGGCTTTTGCCATTACCGAAGAGTGGTTTGGTCGCGAACAGTTCA
>JBBRUB010000476.1:0-4071 GCA_038248175.1 Cytophagales bacterium
CGGCCAACGCCAGGCGCAGCTACCAAGCCCGGCGAGACTACGGCTACGACGGGCCATCCAGCCGGGGGCGAGGTTGATCTATCCCGCATTCAGATGGATTTTAACTTTGATATTACGCCCGATGCCTACTGCGAAATCCAGCTTGATCGCCAAACCGGCGACATCATCAAAGCGTATGGGCAGGGCCGGCTGGGTATGAAAGTGGATACCGACGGCGATTTTTCGATGACCGGCAGCTACGAGATTCAGAAGGGAGACTACACGTTTACCTTCCAGAACGTGATTAACAAACGGTTTCAGATTCAGCCCAACAGCCGGATTACCTGGACCGGCGACCCCTACGGTGCCCTGCTCGACGTGTCGGCGGCTTATACCCAATATACGTCGCTGGCTCCCTTGGTGGCCACGATAAGTGCCCGCCCTACCGCCGATCAGACGCGCCGGTACCCGGTTGATCTGATTATCAAACTAACCGGCGATCTGGCCTCGCCCGCCATTAGCTACGATCTCGACGTGAAGCAGTATCCGGCCTCTTCAGACTTCCGGCAGGCGGTTACGAGCTTCGAGTCGCGGCTGCAAAGCAACGAGCAGGAACTGACCCGGCAGGTAAGTAGTGTACTGCTGTTTAATCAGCTGCTGCCCGAAGGTACGGGGTTCTTCGATCAGGGGCAGGTGGGGTCGGGGCTGGCCAACAGCGTGAGCGAACTGCTGTCCAATCAGCTCAGTCGGATTGTCTCCAACTTGGACGAAAAATTAGACGTGGGTGTGTCGGTAGGTGGTTTGGGCACGTTTGGCGCGCAGCAGAACGACAATCTGCTCAATAACCTGCAACTTCGCTTTTCGTACCGGTTCCTGAACGACCGCCTGCGCATCAGTCGCGACGGAGGATTTACCTACGGCCAAAGTCAGTACAACGCGGCCAGTTTGCTGGGCGAGTGGACCCTGGAATACGTGATCACGCCCGACGGGCGGCTGCGGGCCAAGATGTATAACCGAAACCAGCAAAACATTCTGGGACAGAATACCCTTAACAGTACCATTACGACCGGCGGAGGACTGAGTTTGCTTTACACCCGTTCGTTCAACCGGTTCTTTGCTCCCAAACGCCCCGAACCCGGTCTGCAACCCCTCCCTGCTTCCGACGAACCCACCCCAGCTGCGCCAAACTCCATCACGAACTTCAACGGGCGGGTTGTAATGTGAAGGAAGTATCTGAGTAAATCGGAAAACGTTACTACAAACTGAGTAAGCAACTAATGCCCAAAATATTCGAGTACGTGGGATATGCCTTTTTGATTTATGACAATTTAGTGGAAAACCCCCTCCTTCAGGTGGGGGATGTAAGCGACCGGTACGCCGGTGCGGGCCGTAGGCTAAGGCATATTAACGTTTCTTTTGCAGAAGTGCGTAAGTTTCTGTAACTTTACGTCATGTTAAAGGCTTACAAATACTGTCTGCTACCCACTGTCGAACAGAAAGAGCAACTTGCTCAGATGTTTGGTAGTTGCAGATTCGTGTATAATTTGGGCCTTCAAACCAAACTAACGGCCTATAAGCAGTACGGCGTAACGCTGAATTGCTTTGATCTCACCAATCAGATTGTTGACCTGAAAAAAGAAGCTACGTGGCTTGCTGACTGTCCGGCGCAAGCCTTGCAGATGTCGCTCCGTAATCTGGATAACGCCTACACTGCGTTCTTTCGCGGGGCTGGTTTTCCCAAATTCAAAAGTAAGCGCGGTCGTCAGTCGTTTCAGTTGCCGCAAGGCGTGAAGACTGATTTGGAAGCTCGTAAAGTATTTTTGCCCAAACTCAAATGGGTTGAGTGTGCTTTCAGTAGAACGTTCACAGGAGCCATTAAAACGGTCACGGTGAGCCGCAACCCATCGGGTAAGCACTTCGTATCGTTTCTGGTAGAAACCGGCGAAGACAAGCCTGTAAAGAAGCCCATCAACCGTGACACTGCCGTAGGCGTTGACTTGGGCGTGAAAACCTTTGCCGTTCTTTCCACTGGCCGCAATGGCGTACCACAGGTTTTCGAGAATCATAAGTTTCTGCGCCGTTCGCTCAAACGCCTTCGGGTTGAACAGCGAACAATGGCCCGCCGATTTAAAAAGGGGGCGGCTGAACAGTCTAAGAACTGGCATAAGCAGCGCGTGATTGTTGCCAAACTTCACGAAACGATTACTAACCAACGCCGGGATTTCCTGCATAAAACATCGACTCAGATAATCAATGAGTACGATACAATTTGTCTGGAAACGCTCAACACGTCGGGAATGATGAAGAACCAGAAGCTTGCCTGCGCCATTGGCGAAATGGGTTGGACTGATTTCAACGCCATGCTCGACTACAAATCCGATTGGTACGGAAAGAACATCCTCCGTATTGGTCAGTTTGAGCCAAGTTCCCGAATTTGCAACGTTTGTGGTTGGCATAACAAAGATTTAAAGTTGAGTGACCGCGTTTGGACTTGTGCGAACGGTCATACCGTAGAACGGGACGCAAACGCGGCACTCAACATATTGGACTTCGGGATGCGGTTACATCCTCTGAGTGCTAAGACGGAACGATAGTTCGTATCTTACTCAGGAATCCCCCTTCTTTAGAGGGGGGAGTATCAAACGGACGATCATCTACCCATTCACGTTCATGTTCAACACGGTGAAAACCAGGCCAAAGCTGAATTGCTTTACGATGATAAACAACTCACCATCAAGTTTAAAAAAATCAGAGGAGTCAAACTCCTGATGGCGAAACAACAGAAGGAGGTCAGTACGTTTATTGAGACCTATCAAACAGACATTGTTGACAAATGGACACAAATTCACGTGTATCGAACAAAGGACAAGGCCGTAAAAGTCACCAAAAAAATATGACGCGTTCTCTTGCCGTTACAGGGGCGGCATGGCTGCATAATTTTGTTGTTGACATATACTTCAATGATAATACCCAAAAGGCGGTTGATTTCGGACCCTGTTTAGCTACCCATTCACATCCGTATATCGACCCGTTTAAAGATCAGGAACGCTTCAAAACTTTTTACGTGGATCGGGGTAATCTGGTCTGGGGAGAAGACTGGGACATGATCTTTCCCACCTGGAAACTGCATCGGGGTTTTTTAGATGACTGATACTTGAAGCAGATAAGTTTGCTTCTTAGCCTGACTATGAAAAAAATCGTTACCAATCTTACCTTCTGGGTCCTGACCGCCATTGTATCGGGGGCGTTGCTGGGTCATTTCGCGCCCGATACCGCTGTGCAGATGGAGTTTCTGGGCAAGTGGTTTATTAATGTCGTCAAGCTGTTTATCAACCCCATTATTTTCCTGACCATTACGCTCGGTATCAGCAGCATGGGCGATTTGAAAAAAGTGGGCCGCGTTGGCGGTAAGGCTCTGCTGTACTTTGAGGTCGTGACTACGGCAGCTTTGCTGATTGGTATCGTGGTAGCGCACGTTGTTCAGCCGGGGCAAGGTGTCGCTAGGGGCAACCTGAACAACGACGCCATTGGGAAATACGCAGAACGGGCGCAGGAATTCTCCTGGCTTGGTTTTCTGGCCGATAACCTGACGTTGCAGGTTCTGCTGGTGTCTATTGTGGCAGGTATGCTGTTAAGTCAGTACGAAGGTCGTGAGCGGATTCTGGGCTGGTTTTCTGTAGTGTCGAAGTGGGTGTTCCGGGCGTTGCACATCGTGATGCGGTTTGCACCCATCGGGGCGTTTGGGGGCATGGCCTACACCATTGGCAAATATGGCATTGCCACGCTGCTGCCGCTGGCCAAACTAATGACGACTGTGTATGTCACCATGTTTTTATTCGTGTTTGTGGTGCTGAATGCCATTCTGCGCTATTACAACGTCAGTTTATGGTCGTTCCTGAAATACATCAGGGAAGAACTCTTGATTGTACTCGGCACATCGTCGTCCGAAGCGGCCCTGCCCGCGCTGATGGAGAAACTCGAACGGATGGGCTGCGCTAAACCCGTAGTGGGGCTGGTGGTACCGGCGGGTTACTCGTTCAACCTCGACGGTACCACCATTTACCTTTCACTGGCTACGCTGTTTCTGGCGCA
>JBBRUB010000477.1:0-4069 GCA_038248175.1 Cytophagales bacterium
AGGTCGGATCCGCAGATGGCGGTGGACGTTACGCGCAGAATAACATCGCGCGATTCTTCGATTTTCGGATCATCGCGCGTTTCGTAGCGGATGTCGCCCGGTTTGTGAAAAACGGCTGCTTTCATATAGCTGAGAAAAAAAGGTTTTAGCACACCATGAGTGCATCAATGCCGTTTCTAACCCTTGTTTCACCGTTTGGTTTATTTAATCTTGTAAATGGGCAGACTTTGTATGGTGAAGAACGTAGTGTGAAGCGGTGAGTAAACTGCTTTACCCACCCGCTTCACACTACGTTGTATTACAGGTCAATAGCCGTAGCATGGAACATTACTACAGGAGATTTTTTAGTTATGTCGAAGAAATTACGATGCTGACCGAGGATGACAAAGTCTTGATTCGTCAACTGTTCGAGCCGGTTTTTGTGCCGAAAGACACGATTATCGAACCTGCCGGGCAAATTCCCCGATACCATAACTTTATCGTTTCGGGTTACATGAGAAACTTCTATTTAGACAAAGACAATAACGAAATCACGACCGACCTGAACGATAGTTCCCGGTTTTTTACGTCTTACTTTCATTTCATGAACCGCACGGTTTCTAACGAAAACCTGCACTGTATTACCGATTGCGAGCTACTCCAAATCAATCGGGATGACGTAGAAGTAGGGGCCGGGCGCAGCAGTACGCAGAAAGATTACACAATTCAAATTCTGCAAAAACACCTCGAAGAAGAAAAAAGACGCATCAATGACATGGTCACGTTACCGGCCGAAACCCGTTATCGAAACTTCCTTGACCAGAAACCAACTATCGTCAGACACGTGCCGTTGCGCTATGTGGCCTCTTATCTGGGTATCACACAGCGGCACCTGAGCCGACTCCGGCGAGAGGTTGGCCTTGTAACGGCCAAACCGAAATAGCACCGTCCATCCCTATTGGACATTTGTCTAATCAGTCAGGAAAGAGGCAACCTTACGTTTGAGTGAACTTTAAGCCTTTCAACGATGATGACGAATGCCCTCTTACCCGAAAAAATAACCGTTTCGTATGCAACAAGAATTCTGACCGGCGCAGCAACCCTCTGGCTGGTAGTGGCAACAGTTGGCCAATGGTTATTTGGCATCTATATCATCCTGTTCTACGGGAAGGCCACGGTTACGGGTGATTTTGAACGATGGAATAAAGTTTTGGCACACGGCTACGTCGAAGGCGACTGGAAAGGAAATCTTGTCGTAGGCATTCACATACTATTGGCGGCCATATTAGTCATTGGTGGGCCTATCCAACTAATTACACCGGTACGTAACCGCTTGCCCCGTTTTCATCGACGGCTTGGCAGGATATATGTCATTACAGCTATTGTGGTCAGTGTGGCTGGACTAATCATGGTCTGGACGCGCGGCAGTGTAGGTGATACAGTCCAGCATAGTAGCATCAGTATTCAGGCTGTGTATATTATTTTGTTTGCCCTGCTCGCAATCCGTTACGCAAAAGCCCGTCAATTTGAGAAGCATAGAGCCTGGGCACTGCGGCTGTTCATGGTGGTCAATGGCGTTTGGTTTTTCAGAGTGGGTCTGATGTTTTGGTTAGTAGTCAACGGTGGCCCTGTTGGTTTTAATCCCGAAACATTCACCGGCCCTTTTCTCACGGCTCTTTCTGTATTCACGTATGCCATTCCACTTTCGCTGATTGTGCTGGAAATGTATTTGTATGCCCAGCGAAAACAGAACAGCATACTCAGCCACGTTACATCGGCCCTCATTTTTCTGTGTACCCTCATTATGGGCATCGGGATTGTTGGGGCAACAATGGGCCTTTGGTTGCCTAACCTGTAACTGCTTTTGCAGGGAATGCCTTTATCCAATTGTGCCGGGGTGAAAACAGGACCGTTAATCAGCCAAAATGTAGTAAATCAGCCCGGTGTACCGATGTACACCGGGCTGATTGGTCCACTTCCTTAAGTACAAACTGCGTTTACTTCTTCGAGTACGTTACGTTCCAGACCTTGCCCTTTACCGAGTCGGTGATGTAGAGCGAGCCATCCGGTCCCTGTGCCAGGCCCATTGGGCGGGCTTTGGCATCGCCGGGGCTAACGAGAGTGAGTTTACCGGCTCCGGCGTTCTGGCCGGGTTCCATCTGGTTGGGTACTTCGGCAAAATTCTCGGCAAAGACCTCATACTGGCCCGATGGCATTCCGTCTTTGCCAAACGGAATAAACGCGACAAAATAGCCGCCCTGATTCAGCGGGGCGCGGTTCCAGGAGCCGTGAAAGCAGACAAACGCGCCGTTTTTATACCGGGCAGGAAACGCATCGCCGGTGTAAAACAGCAAATCATTGGGTGCCCAGTGACCCGGAAAGGCCATAATGGGCTTCTCTTTGCCGGCGCAGCGATCCTGAATTTTGCCATCGCCCCCGTATTCAGGAGACAGTACTTTCTTGCCGAAACCGCTGTCATTGTAGCAATACGGCCAGCCGAAGTCGTCGCCTTCACGAATCATCAGAAACTCTTCGTTGGGCAGTTCGGCACTTTGCTCGTCACTGTACATCTTTGGAAACAGCGTAGCCAGCATATCACGACCATGTTGCAGCGCGTAAAGTGTATTACTGGCGGTGTTCCAGTCGAGGGCCACGGCGTTGCGGATGCCGGTGGCGTAGCGTTTACCGTCGGCCTGCCGCTGGTTTTTCTTCGCTGCGTCGAACACCCAGATACCGCCGTAGTTTTCGAGCAGCGGACAGGGGTCCATACCCGGCGACCCCTGCGTGCGGTCCTGCTGCTGACAGGCGTTGGAGGGCGCGCCGAAGTTAACGAACAGCCGGCCATCGGGCGAGACCGTCAATGACTTGCTGGCGTGCTGGGTTTCGAGCGGCAGGCCCGTTACGATGGTTTCTGGTTTGGCGTTGGCCGCTACCTTACCGTTGGTGAGTTTGTAGCGAAACACTGCCGTATCTGCCGATGCGTAGAGGTAGCCGTTATAAACAGCCGCGCCGGTGCCGGGAAAGGTGCCAAACATCGTGGTCTGGTCAGCCTTCCCATCGTTGTTGGTGTCGCGGAGTTCAACGATACCTTTGCCGTTTTTGAGTTTGTCGAGTTTCACGAATACGGTACCGGTTGCAGGGTCAACGGCAAGGTGGCGGGCCTTACCAAGGTTTTCGGCGAAGACCGTTGCCTTGAAGCCATCAATTAGTTTGAGGCTACTGGTGGGTGGTCCGGGTTTTTCGTGCGCAACCGCGTCCTTCCGGGGTTTTATAGGACCATCGTTGGCGGCAAAAGCGGGCGCACAGGCAAATAATGCGGCTGTGGCGACAAGCAGGAGATTCGTTTTCATAGCAGACCTGGGATTATACTGGGATTATAGATGGGCGATTGAGTTCATTGCGACAGCTACAAAACGGCATGTTTGGCCAATAGGTTTACCAAGTAGAACCAGTAGTTTTGTAGGTATGGGTTTACCGGTTGTTGTAGCTGTCAAACGCGCGGTGCGTATTAGTTCAGCGTACCTGTTTGTTGCTTCTTACGGGCTCAGCAGTCTTTGCTGTTTGGCCGTTCACGCGCAGCCCACCAACCCAAAGGCCCGCAACATAATCGGCTATGATTTTACCCTGCACGGTCTTCAGGCAACCCGGCTGAACTACCCCGGACTTACCGGCGCGGGCCTGACGGTTTCCATCAAAGAAGACCCATTTGATACGACCGATATTGACTTCCGGGGGCGTATTGTGTCAACGCCCGCCGGGTTAGGTCGCTACTCTGATCATGCGACAACCATGACCAGTTTGCTGGGCGGAGCCGGCAATCTGGTCAATACCAGCCGGGGCGTAGCATCGGGCGTTCGGCTGGCGTCGTCGTCGTTTGCGCGGCTCCTGCCCGATTCGCTGGCGGAGTTACGCAGGTTGGGCGTTTCCATTCAGAACCACTCCTACGGCGTTGACATCGAGCGGTTTTACGGACCCGAAGCCCTGGCCTACGACCGGCAGGTGGCGCAGGAACCAACGCTGCTGCACGTATTTTCGTCGGGAAACAGCGGCAACGAAAACACTCCCAACGCGCCCGTTCCCGCACCATTCC
>JBBRUB010000478.1:0-4053 GCA_038248175.1 Cytophagales bacterium
CGACGGTCCGCTGAAAGTAACGGTCGATTATAGTTGCATTGCGCAGGGCCAACGGCGGGCGGCTGCTGAAGTGGCCGAGGTGCCGCTGAGTGTGGTACTAACACCTAACCCGGTAGTTGATGGGCAACTGCGGGCGGTGGTTCGTGGTGCATCGGGTCAGGCGTTATCGGTGGAGTTGGTTGATCTGAAAGGGCAGGTGGTTCGGTCTCAGAAATGGCAGGCCGCCGATGCCGAACAGGTAATCGAGTGGAACATGGGCAACGGACCAAGCGGGTTGTACCTGCTCCGGGCGCAGACGCCGGGCGAATCAACTACCGTTAAGGTGATAAAGCAATAAAATGATGGCCGGGCCGCTGGAAATTATATATTTGCAGCGGCTCAGCCATATCTACCCAGTCAACTACTCTCAAATAAGTATGACCATGAAAATCAGTTTATTAATTGGTGCCGCTTTGCTGGTAACCACGGTTGCTCAGGCACAGACCAATACCTCGGTGGTGAGTCAAACCGGCAACATGCAATCAGCTACGGCGGTGCAGGCAGGTTCGTATAACGAGTCAACTATCCGCCAGTTTACCGGCGCCAGCACCACCGTTAACGTGGGTAACGTAGCCAGCACGTCACAAACGGGCAGCGGCTCGTCGCTGACCAACCTAGCAGTCATTGACCAGTTCAACGGCGCGTTCAATAACAGGGCTACGGTGAAGCAGACGCTTAGTGGTACCTTAGGGCCTAACATTGCTGTCGTAGTACAGAGCGAAAACGCCAGCCTGAACATGGCCAGCATAACGCAGGAAAAATCGGGCAACATTGGCAACATAACCCAGACAGCCATTAGTGCCAATAACGAAGCCACCATTATGCAGCTTGGTACGACGGGTAGAGCTACTGTGAATCAGGCCACTCAATCAACTAACAATCAGGCAACGCTGATGCAAACAGCAAGTTCGTCACAAACCGTATATGCAATTATTGACCAAGCCAATCAAAGTTATTTCAACCGGGCTACGATGGAGCAGGCTGGTACAACTGATGCGGCCTTGATTGCTCAGAGCAGGGAGTCGGCGGGTAACGACGCCATGATCAAACAGGGTGCGGGTGGTATGAACAACGCAGCAGCTATTACCCAGACCAACGCGTACAACGGTTCGTTGGCCGGGGCTACTTACGGCAGTGCCAACTCGGCCACGATTACCCAGAACCAGACCAGCAATGGCATGGGTAACTCGGCTGTTATTCAGCAGGGAACATTCCTTACGTCACCGGCTGGGCCAGTTGTCTCAACGGGCAACAAGGCAGGTGTCGCACAGGAAAATGACATGAACTCCACAGACCTTCTTCAGGTTGGTACGGACAATACGGCGGGTATAATCCAGAACGGACATAGTACGCTGAAAGGGCTTGGCATGAATCCAACGGCGGGTCAGTTTGGCAATACGAACACCCTGACCGTTACGCAGACGGGTTCAATGGCTACTCCCAACATCGGTAACGTAAGCCAGATTGGTACGGGCAACGTCAGTACCATCATGCAGGTTGTGCCTACACCGTAGTCCGGTAACTGGCTCACAAAAAAAGGCAGAACGTCATGTTCTGCCTTTTTTTGTTTTTTAGCCTTACTTTCAGCGTCGTACTCTATCACTAACCTATATGATTTCCCGCCGTTCTGTACTTAAAACTGCTGCGCTTGCCCCGTTCATTCCATCGTTCACCGCGCCCGTCGTTACCATCAAACCACCCCGGCTCCGGTCGGGCAATACGGTTGGACTAATCTGCCCGGCGGCACCGGCATACAGTCGGGAAACGGTGCAGATTACCGTCGAGTCGCTGGCGTCAATGGGCCTGAAAACCAAGCTGTCGCCCCATTTCTACGACCGGTATGGTTACCTCGGTGGCACCGACGCCAACCGGGCCGCCGACGTCAACGCCATGTTTGCCGATACCGACGTGCAGATGGTGATGGCTATGCACGGCGGCTGGGGTTGCGCCCGCATCCTGCCCCTGCTCAACTACGACGTGATCCGCCAAAATCCGAAAATCCTGATTGGCTACAGCGATATCACCGCGCTGCTGCTGGGCGTCTATGCCAAAACGGGTCTGGTAACGATGCACGGTCCCGAAGGCGCGGCTACCTGGAACAGCTTTACCACCGAGCGGTTCCGGCGGTTGCTCATGGAAGGGGAGGCCCTGACCTACGAAAACCCGACCGACAAGGGTGACACCCTCGCCCAAACCGACGACCGTATTTTTACCATCCGCTCCGGCACGGCTCGTGGGCAACTGGCGGGTGGTAACCTCACCGTTCTCTCGCACCTGATCGGCTCAGCATACCTGCCCGACTGGCGCGGCAAAATCCTGTTCATCGAAGACGTACACGAAGCCATTTATAGCGTTGACCGGATGCTGACGCACCTCAAACTGGCCGGAATTCTGGGGCAGGTGGCGGGCGTTGTGTTCGGCAAATGCACCAAATGCGAACCCAGCAGCGGGAGCTACGGTTCGCTCACGCTCGAAGACGTATTGATGGAACACCTTGCTTGGCTCAACGTACCGGTTTTTGCCGGTGCCATGATTGGCCATATTGCCGATAAATTCACCATCCCTATCGGCATCAATGCCGAAATAGACGCCGATAAAGGGACCATCCGGTTGCTGGAACCGGCAGTAACCTAACTGGTTGGGTCACTGCCGGTCAGCACGACAGAAATCGCGTTTTTGTTTATCGGGCTTCTACAAATTCTTCCGCTTTACCTGATCGATCACGTGCTCACTGGCGCGCATGGAACCGGCCAGAATTGTCCAGGTCACGTTCTTATCGCCCTGCGAAGGAAAGGCAGCCGCATCGACCACGAACAGGTTTTTGACATCGTGGGCCTGCTGGAAACCATTCAGGGCCGAGGTGTTGGGATCACTACCCATACGGACCGTGCCGACTTCGTGAATGATCCGGCCCGGAGCTGCCAGCCCATAGCCGTGCCCTGTGTTAGGACCGGGTTTAGGACCGAGAGCAATGCCGCCCATAGCATGAATAATCTCCTCGAAGGTGTCCTGCATATGTTTGGCCTGTTTCACCTCATAATCAGACCATTTGTAGTTGAAGCGCAGCGTTGGAATACCGTATTTGTCCACCGCGTTGGGGTCGATTTCGCAGTAGTTGCTTTCGAGCGGAACTGGCTCTCCCCGCCCCGACATACCGATATAGGCTCCGTAGAACCGTCGATAATCGTCTTTCAGGGCCGCACCGTAACCACCGCCCGGTTTCAGGTTGCCATTACGACCCGGTATGATGCTGTTCAATCCTTCGATGCCACCCCCAAAACCGCTGCCGGGCATACCCATGCCGCCCCCGTACTCGATATGGTAGCCGCGCGGGAAATCCAGCTTCCGGTTATCGAGCCACCAGGGGGTAAATACGTGCATCCCACCCACGCCGTCTTCATTGTAACGTTTGCGGTCCATCAAAGCCGGGATAAACGCCGACCGGCTGGCCCCCGTCGAATCGTTCAGGTATTTGCCGATCACTCCGCTGCCGTTGGCCAGGCCGTTCGGGAACCGGCTCGATTTGGAGTTGAGCAGCAGCCGCGCCGTTTCGCAGGTACTCGCGCCTACCATCACGACCTTGGCCCGGACGGTCAGTTCGTTCAGCGTGGCTTTGTCCACGTAACTCACGCCGGTGGCTAAGCCGGTAGCCTGATCGGTCAGGATTTCGCGGGCCATCGCACCGTTGATGAGCGTGACGTTACCCGTTTTTATCGCCGGAATACACAGCACCGACGACGCCGAAAAGTCGGCGTAGGCCACGCAGCCCCGGTTGCACTGATGGCAGTAAAAACAGCTGCCGCGCTCTTTGTTGATGGGTTTGGTCAGGATACTCAGCCGCGACGGAAGCACGGGAATACCAATACTCCGCGCCCCTTTCCGAATCATCAGTTCGTGCAGTCGCGGTTTGGGTGGGGGCAGAAAAATGCCGTCGGGTTCGTTGGGGAAGTTTTCAGTCGAGCCAAATACGCCGATGAGTTTATCAACGCGGTCGTAGTACGGCTTGAGGTCGTC
>JBBRUB010000479.1:0-4047 GCA_038248175.1 Cytophagales bacterium
ATCCTTCCAGCCGAGGGTGCGCTGGCGGGTCTGCCCGCTTACCGCCGGACGCTATCGGTGTTTCGGGGGCTGGGTGGCAGCGCGGGCGGGGGCGGTATCGGTACGCAGGCAGCCTTTATCTCGTTCGGTATCGTGAACCAGCTGGAGATGAAAGTCAGGACGCGGGGCGATACCACCGGAGCCGATTTCAAGAAAATACCTATCCTGGACAACATCAGCCTGGCGGGTAGCTACAACATACTTGCCCCCGATTTTCAGCTGTCGCCCCTCGCGCTAAGTGCCAACACGCAGATTTTCAAGAATATCAGCTTCAACTTCTCGTCCACATTCGACCCGTATGCTAACCGGCCTTTTGGCGGCACGGCGCAGTATCTGTTACAGGCCTATCAGCTCGGTACGGTAGCTATTCCGCCCCTCGCCTACTCGCCCCTGATCCTACGGCCCGATAAGTTTATAAACCGGCAATACATACGGGTGCCGAATCTATATGCGTTTCAAGCGGGGCAGGGATTGCTTCGGCTGACCAATATACAGGCGTACCTGAGTGCACGGTTCGCACCCAAGCAATCGGAGAAACCCAAAACAGCTCCCAGTGCCAGCGCGGCCCAGCTCAAAGCCATCAATACCAACCCCGAACTGTACGTCGATTTCAATATTCCCTGGTCATTCAACATGAGTTATACGTTTGGCCTGACCAAGCTGACACCCACCGAGTCGCAGGTGATTCAGGCCCTGACGCTAACCGGCGATTTCAGCCTGACGCCCAAGTGGAAAATTACCGTGCAGTCGGGCTACGACTTTGTGTTCAACAGCCCCACGCTCACCACCGTTGGCATTAACCGGGATTTGCACTGCTGGGAAATGGCTTTTAACTGGACGCCCTATTCGGGCAGCAACATTCGGGCGGGCAACTACTCGTTTGACCTCCGCGCCCGCTCGTCTCTGTTGCAGGAACTCAAACTCAGCCGCCGACGCAGCTTTTACGACCGGGGCGGGTTCTGAGTTGCCCAAAAGCCGTATCTTGCCCGCTCCAAAACACGACCACCATGAACGACCGTGACCTGCAACGCCTGAACGAACTCGAAGAGAAGACGGCTTACATCTTGGCCCGGCAGGACCAGCAGGAAACCAGCCTGGCCCAGATTGCCGCCCGGCTGACGTACATCGAAGCGAAACAAAACCGCATTCTGCGCGAACTTGGCATAAATCCCGAAGCAATCGACTCTATCGAAACCGCCCTCGCCGACGCCCGCACCATCAACCTGACCGCCCTGACCGATTCGCGGCTAAACTGAACTGTAGGTTGGTCACTCTTAACCGATCAGATGCGAAACGGCTAACAATGTAGTGGCAACTAAGTATATCCACTGTTAGCCTGCGGCTTGGTCGGTCAAGAGTGACCAACCTACTGAATAACATGACTCTCCGCCGAACCCTTCTCATTATTCTGGCCCTCGTTGCCGTCAACGTGCTATCGGCATTCGTATTTTTCCGACTTGATCTGACGCAGGAGAAACGCTATACCCTCTCCGACGCTACGCAGAATTTGCTGGAAACCCTACCCGGCGATATACACGTGGATGTCTATCTGACCGGCGATTTGCCCCCGGCGTTCACGCGGCTCGAAAACGCCGTGCGCGAAACGCTCGACGAGTTTCAGGTCCGGCGTGGATTTGCCCGGGCCAATACGGCTGTTACGTTCCGGTTTATCGATCCTATCGCGATTTTGGACACAGCCACCCGTAATAAACTCATCGACCGGCTCCAGCAACTCGGCCTGCCGCCCACCAATCTGGTAGCGAACGAAGGCGGCAAGCGTACCGAAAAACTGGTTTTTCCGGGAGCGATTGTCTCTTATGCGGGCAAAGAAATGCCGGTGCTGCTGCTGAGAGGCAACAAAGCCGCTACCAAAGAAGAGCAGCTAAACCAGTCGTATGAAGGCGTGGAGTTTGAACTGGCATCGGCCATTCGGACGCTGACGCAGGCGAAAGAAAACCGCAAACGGGTGGGGTTGCTCTACGGTCATACTCAGGTGCCTCCCTCGCGCTTCGCCGATTTGCTGGCCACCATTCAGCAGACATACGAACTGTACTTCATCGACATGACCCAGCCCGGTCCCATTGCCGGACTCGATGCGGTGCTGGTACCCAAACCCGACCAGCCTTTTTCGGACGATGAAATTTTCAAGCTCGATCAATACGTGGTGAACGGCGGACGGGCCTTGTTTTTTGTGGATGGGCAGCGCATCGACAGCGTCAGCGACGAAGGCAACTACGCCCAGCCGCTCAACCTAAACCTCGACGATTTATTTTTCCGGTGGGGCGTCCGCATTAACCGCGACGTGGTGAAGGATTTGTATAGCGCGGCCATCCCGCTCAACGTGGGCAACCTCGGCGATAAACCCAATATTCAGTTGCTACCCTGGCGATTCTATCCCATCCTGAACAACTTCGGCAACAGCAACAGTCCCATTGTCCGCAACCTCGATGCCGTGCTGGGCCGGTTTATCAGTACACTCGACACGGTCCTGTCTGCCGGGATAAAAAAGACGCCGTTGCTACTGACCTCGCCGTACACGCAGGTGCTGAAAACGCCCGCCCTGATCTCGTACACCGAAGCCCGCCAACAGCCCGACCCGCAGACCTACAACGGCGGTGTTAAACTGATTGGCTGTTTATTGGAAGGTCGCTTCACCTCGCTCTACGCCGACCGGATTCTGTCCGGCGACCCACGGGCAAACGGCTTCAAGGCGCAGGGCCAACCGGGCCGGGTGCTGGTCTGCACGGACGGCGATTTGGTTATCAACGACGTGGATTATAAGCGGAACGCCCCCCTCCCGCTGGGCTATGACCGCTACACCGGCGCAACCTACGCTAACAAAACGTTTGCCCTGAACGCGCTGGACTATCTGGTCGATCCCAACGGCGTGATTGCCGCCCGCAGCCGCACCGTATCGCTCCGCCCGTTAGACAAAATCCGGCTCGACGCCAACCGCACCGGCTGGCAACTGCTCAACCTCCTCGGCCCGCTGGCATTGGTGGGGTTAGTCGGCGTGGTATGGCAGGTGGTACGCAAATGGCGTTACGGGCGGTAATCCACACTGTTGATTGCGTTGCTTATAGGGAACAACGCCCTGACAACCATTAATGAAGCAAAGTTAATGACAACCAATACCAACCAATTCCTGCTCTACGGAGCCAACGGCTACACGGCCCGGCTGATTATTGAGCGGGCTGCTGCCTTCGGGCTGGCGCCCGTACTGGCAGGACGCAGCGAAGAAAAACTCCGCCCGTTAGCTGAACAATACGGTCTGAGTTATCGGGTGGCCAACCTGAACAACACCGCTGAACTGGATGAGATGCTGCTGGATATGCCGGTGGTACTGAACTGTGCCGGGCCGTTTTCTAAAACAGCCGCGCCGATGCAACGGGCGTGTTTACGCACCGGAACGCACTACCTTGACATTACGGGCGAAGTAGCGGTATTTGAGCAAGGTAAAGAACGCGACGCCGACGCCAAAACCCGCAACCTGATGCTGATGTCGGGCGTGGGGTTCGATGTAGTGCCCACCGACTGTATGGCCCGCTACCTGCATGACCGCCTGCCCGACGCTACGCACCTGCAACTGGCGTTTATGAACGACGGGGGCGGGCTCTCGCATGGCACCGCCCAAACGGCCCTCGAAGGCATGGGCAACGGCGGACTGATCCGGCAAGACGGCGTACTCAAAACCGTGCCGAACGCCCACAAAACCCTTACGGTCAATTTTGGTACCGGTCAGCCACAGCCGTGCATGAGCATCCCGTGGGGTGATTTATCGACGGCTCACCATACAACGGGCATCCCAAACATCGAAACGTTTATCGGCTCGTCGGCCCGGCAACTCAGGATGGCCAGGTGGGGTAACAAACTTAGCGGGCTGCTGTCGCTGAAACCCGTGCAGTCGTTTCTCAGCCGCCAGATTACCAGCCGCATCGCCGGTCCCGACGAAGCCACGCGTCAACGCGCCCGCACCCATATCTGGGGCCGCGCCTGGAACGCGCAGGG
>JBBRUB010000480.1:0-4044 GCA_038248175.1 Cytophagales bacterium
AAGAACATCACAACAGACAGAATGAAGTGCATATAGCCATTGGTTACGGTGAAAAAATAGACGGAGAGGGGTGCCTTTATACGCTGCATAGCCGCTCCGTATTCACAAATGCCAATCTCAACAAATGCAAAGGTAACCGATACGGAGCTATCAGACAAGATGTTACGTGGTATTTCGTAGAACATCCTCTACAATCCGGTTGTTTTTTGGGGTAATTTTACCACAAATGCCTGTTAGTTAATATGTTTTTCCAATGCTGTATTTACGCCTACTTTAGCGGCCACAACTGCACTAAACGACACAGAAAACGTGGACGAAAGAGAACAGGAAAAAATCTATTCCAACCGCGTTAAGGCGGGCAAACGAACGTATTTTTTTGACGTGAAGGCCACCCGCGCCAACGACTATTTTCTGACCATTACCGAGAGCCGGCGGCACCCGCAGGGCGATGGCTTCACCTACGAAAAGCACAAGCTGTTTCTTTACAAAGAAGACTTCGATAAGTTTATCGAAGCCCTTCAGCAGACCGTTGACCACGTAAAAACCGAACTCCTGCCCGACGTTGATTTTGAGCAGTTCGCCGAACGCGCCCCTACCGAAGCCGACGACTACGCCAGTAGCGAACTGAAATGGGAATGACCGTCCGAGACTCGTTTGTTCGTATCTTTCAGCGGCCAAACTGAGCCAGCACATTTATGTTTCGTCTGCCCAAAAAACTTCCTTTCTCCAATCTATTGCCCCATTTCGGGGGTGAACTGTATTTCGATGAATCGCCCGAACACAGGGCGCAGCAGTTGCTGTACGCCACCGATGCATCGGTCTATCAGGAAATACCCATTGCCGTAGCGTTGCCCAAAAACGTGGCTGACATCAAACGGCTGATTCGATTTGCGCAGATGAACCGGGTCGGTATCATTCCCCGTGCGGCTGGTACGTCATTGGCCGGACAGGTGGTGGGTAGTGGCATCGTAGTGGATATTTCAAAACACTTTGGGCAGATTCTGGAAATCAACGCCGACGAGCGCTGGGTACGTGTGCAGCCGGGCGTTATCCGCGATGACCTGAACGTCTTGCTCAAACCACACGGGCTCATGTTCGGTCCCGAAACCAGTACTGCCAGCCGGGCCATGATTGGCGGCATGATTGGCAACAACTCCTGCGGTCTGCATTCAATCATCTGGGGCACCACCCGCGACCACCTGACCGAAGTCCGGGCGGTACTTAGCGACGGGGCCGAGGTGCTGTTTGGGCCACTGACATCAGAACAGCTCGACGCCAAATGCCGGGGCGAAAACGTGGTTAGCCCGCTCGAACAGCGGCTGTACGTGCAGTTTCGCGACTGGCTCAGCAACCCCGCCATTTGCCGACAAATTCAGGACGGCTACCCCAAACCTACCATTACACGCCGAAATACCGGCTACGCACTGGATTATTTTGTTATTCCAACTGAGGAGGAATCTTTAGTAGTTGGTGAAGTCGTTGCTACCGGAGATTCATCCTCCGTCGGAATGACAAAACCCTTTTCCTTCGCACCGCTCATTGCGGGTTCAGAAGGAACGCTTTGCTTTATCACCGAGGCCAAACTGAATCTGCTGCCGCTGCCACCCAACGAAACGGCTCTGGTTTGTGCACATTTCCCAACCATCCGGCAGTCACTTGAAGCTAACTTAGTTGCACTTGAACACGGTTGCGCAGCGTCGGAACTGGTCGATGATTACATCCTGCAACTGACCAAAACCAATATTGAGCAGACCAAAAACCGCACCTTCGTGGAGGGCGACCCGAAGGCGATCTTGATGGTCGAGTTTTTTGACGATACGCACGAAGTCGTGAAGCGCAGGGCGCAGGGGTTTGTGGATGCGTTGAAGGCACGGGGGTTGGGCCACGCCTATCCGGTTTTGTTCGATGCCGAGACGAAAAAGCCGTGGGCATTGCGCAAAGCCGGGCTGAGCATTATGTACAATATTCCCGGCGACGATAAGCCAGCCAACGTGATTGAAGACACGGCAGTAGATGTACATGACTTACCGGATTATATCGATGAACTGGATAGGATGGCCTGGGAAAATCACGGCCTGAAACTCGAATATTCGGCTCACGCGGGGGCGGGCGAAATTCACGCGTTGCCGCTTATCAACCTCAAATCGAGTGAGGGCCGCCAGAAATTCAGGGCGTTGCTAATGGATACGGCCCAACTCGTGAAAAAGTACGGCGGCTCGCTCTCCGGCGAACACGGCGACGGGCGACTGCGGGGCGAGTTCATTGCCTACATGCTCGGCCCGGAAAATTACCAGCTATGCAAAGACGTAAAAACGCTCTGGGACCCGCATAACCTGTTCAACCCCGGCAAGGTCATTGACTCGCCACCCATGAACGAACACCTGCGCTCCGAAGCCGACGTGGCGGTGCCACAACCCAAAACCATCTTCGACTTCTCACGCGATGGCGGGCTGCTCGAACTGGCCGAAAAATGCTCCGGCTCCGGCGACTGCCGCAAAACGCATCTGTCGGGCGGCACGATGTGTCCGAGTTACATGGCCACCCGGCGCGAACACGACACCACGCGGGCGCGGGCCAATATTTTGCGGCATTTTTATACGAGTCAGGACAAACCCACCGAACACGACTACGACGCCGTAAAAGACGTACTGGACTTGTGTTTGTCGTGCAAAGCCTGCAAATCGGAATGCCCCAGCAGTGTGGACATGACCCGAATGAAGGCCGAGTTCACGCAACAATACTATGCGGAACATGGCGTACCGCTACGGGCGCGGCTGGTGGGCAACTTCACGAAGCTGATGTCGCTGGCCAGTCTCGCGCCCTGGGCATACAACAGCATTTACAACTCCGTTGCGCTGCGTCAGTTCGCCAACAAAATCGTTGGTTTCCACCCCGACCGTACTATGCCAGTTTTGGCAAAAATGACCCTCAGAGACTGGTTTTCGAGGAGGACCCCACCCCAACCGGACCTCCGGACCGGCAGGGGTGGGGTCAATCTTTTCTGCGATGAGTTCACGAATTATAACGACGTTGAGGTTGGCCAGAAAGCTACGCAGTTGATGGAGCGTTTGGGGTACACGGTTGCCATTCCGTATCACGTGGAAAGTGGCCGGACGTACCTCTCAAAAGGTCTGGTGGAAGAAGCCCAAAAAATTGCCATCCGCAACGTAAAGCTGCTCAAAGACCTCGTTACGGACGAGACGCCCCTTGTTGGACTGGAACCGTCGGCCATTCTGACCTTCCGCGACGAGTATCCCGATTTGGTACCCGCCGAATTGAAAGCCGACGCGCAGCACATTGCCAAAAATACGTTTCTACTCGAGGAATGGCTGGCCCGAGAGGCCGACGCCGGGCGCGTTACGTCCGGTCAGTTCACCACCGAAGCACGGCAGGTGAAGGTACACGGCCATTGTCACCAGAAAGCCCTCTCTACAATGGAGCCGGTGATGCACGTACTGTCGCTACCCGAAAACTACGTCGCCGAGCAGATACCGTCTGGGTGTTGCGGCATGGCCGGATCGTTCGGCTACGAGAAAGAGCATTACGACCTCTCCATGCAGATTGGCGAACTGGTGCTGTTCCCTGCCGTGCGTCAGACCACTACTGACGTTATCATCTCAGCCGCCGGAACCTCTTGCCGCCACCAGATCAAAGACGGAACCAGCCGCCACGCCCAGCATCCCGCCGAAATCCTGTTCGACGCGCTGGCGTAGGTTGGATCGGTACGCCGACGCGGCTCTTGTCTGACCTACACCTCTAAAACCTTTTACGACCCTATCGGTTTTGCATAGACCAAAAACATTCACAACGATTATGGAAGATGCAACCCTCAGCGATGGCGCACAGCAGGCCAATATGGTATCAAGCGATCATGCCGAAACCATGTTTGGCATTGATCAGGCCGAAACAAATATGGTGAAACTCATCGATGGTAAATTAGTACCGATGGGCGAACCAGGAGCCGACGTATCCGACGATATGCCCCGCATCAGAACTGGCTCTGACGAAGAACGGGCATTGATGGGCGACGATAAGAAGAAATAT
>JBBRUB010000481.1:0-4043 GCA_038248175.1 Cytophagales bacterium
TCGCTCGTCAACGGGTGGCTTCTCGCGCAGCGTAATGTGGCCATCTTCGTAGGTAGCTCTGATTGCGGTTAACATAGCAGATTGAGGTTTTGGTAAAAATAACGAATGTGAGACAGTTGGGGTTTGGCCGGTAAACGCGCTGAGCAGCGGTTTTGTGTTGGCCTGTTAGTAGGCCAAACAGTCACAGACACCACACTATCGGGCTACCTTTTGGCCCAAAATGCGTTCGGCCCGCTCCATCAATGGATCCAGTGTTCGCTCTGTCCAGTTCATCAGGGCGGCCAATGCCGGTTGCATAGCCTTATTCATAGCTATTTTATCGTCGGGATGAAGGGCATCGTATTGTTTGGCAAAACTGGCGGCAACAGCCTTTTTCTCAGCAAGGGTTTCGGCTTGCTCAAACTGTTGCATATAGGCTGAAAAGTGATTCTCCATGCGTAATATCAGATTTGGTTTAATCGACTGTCAATCTCAGCAAGCATATCCCGATAGTGAGCCAACTTTTTTATCAGCAGTTGAAACACCTCATCGTCCGCATTTGGCGGATAGGCCAATAACTGCTGCTCTAAAATAGGCAGATACCGCCGAAGGGCAATCTGCAAATCCAGTAAGTCATTCCGTTCTTCGTCTGGCATCAAGAGAACCAGCTAAAAATATGCATATCGAAGCAGAGATTCATTTCACATATACTCGCTCAGATCGTCAAGTGGCTCGTTGAAATCAGACGGAGTACTGATCAGCCCTTTCAGCGAACCAAACCGGATGCCATTTTGTGGAGGTTGTTCCGTTGATTCCTCAAGAGGTTCGTTGAAGTTGGCAGGTAGTGAACCGCGCCCCGCTAATGATCCTGCTTTTCGGGGGTTTCGGTCAGGTTGTTAGGGATTTTCCAGCCATTCTCCACGTTCGGCATCGTGCTGTACTCTGGCCAACAGTGCCTCCAGCAATAGGCTGGCGTCTGCCGGCACGTTGCGCAGATCAATCGTCAGGACAACCGGTTGGCCGCTGGCATTGGTGGTTAGTGATACGCCCTGCATAGGTTTATGGAAGTTAATGTGACATCGCGATTCTGTAAAGATAACGAATTGATGAAGTCAATCAGGAACCGGCTATTACGCTGCCGCCCCAGACAAACTGGTTGAAACTGCCCGGCGCGGGATGTCGGCCAACGAGCATCAGGTCGGTCAGGCCGATGCTGACAGCCCGCTTTTTGAGCGTAGTCTGGTCGCCGGACGTTGGGGTTTCCTTCACCTCAACGGCTACCTGCCCGTTCAGGATAAAGTCAATTTCCTGCCCGGTTTTACGCTGGAAAAACTGTACGCTGCCCAGCCATCGCAACTGATTGGCCACCGCGTTCTCGAACACCTGACCGCTGCTAACCTGCGCAAGCTGATTGAGCAAACCCGTATCGGAAACGTACGTCTTGCGTTGCTGGGCAATGTCTCGGTCAACGTTCCGGCTGAACGCGGGTACGGTTTGTACGAAATACGTGTGTTCGAGCAGGGTCATATAGTCTTTGATTTTGTTACGGCTGATGCCCGTTAACCGGCTTATTTTCAGGTAGTCCAATTTGCTGCCGGTATGCGCAGCCACAAGTCGCACGAGTCGCACGAGATCATCGCTAACCGAAAAATCGGCCAACAGCCGGATGTCGAGTTCGATGTAGGCGTTGATGATGTCGCGCAGGTAACTGGTCTTATCGTCGTCGGTTTCGGCAACGGCCACCTCCGGGAATCCGCCGTATTGGAGGTAGGTTTCGTACAGGGCTTTGTAGCGTAGATACCCGGTCTGGTTGAACGGCTTAGCAGCCATGTACCTCAGCCCGGCGTCGTCTTCGGCCCGGAACGCAACGTACTCGGCGAAACTCAGCGGGAACATCTCGAAAATCCGCTTTCGCCCGGCCAAACTTTCGGAGAAGTGGTTTTTGAGGTAGTAGGAGCTTGAGCCGGTAATCAGAAATTTGATGTCGTACGTATCATACAGGTACTTGATAACACTCGGCGCGTTTTTGACTAACTGTACTTCGTCAATGGCAATAACGGCAGGTTTTGTGAGGTCGATACCCTGAATTTGCAGGTCCATTTCCACGTCGGCATACATGGGCTGGTTGAGGAGATACCGGTTTTCAGCTTTTTCGAGGTCCAGTAGTATTTTGTTCGTATGCGGAATTTTGTCGAGCAGGTACCGCATGGCCGTTGTCTTACCCACCCGGCGCATCCCGGTAAGGACCGTTGCCTGTTTTTTGGGGAGATGCTGCTCTAATTCGGCGTAAATTTGTCTATTTAGCATGAAGTAATACTTTGTGTGTAGAATCTAATCACAAAGTACTCTTTTTAACATCAAAGTCAACAATCAACGCAGATTATCATTTGAACGTCAGGTTTTGGACGCGCACGGCGTTGAGGATGGCCAGCAGGGCCACGCCTACGTCGGCAAATACAGCCTCCCACATGGTGGCCAGCCCGCCCGCGCCCAGTACCAGCACAATGGCTTTGACGCCGAGGGCCAGCCCGATGTTCTGCCACACAATACGGCGGGTGGCGCGGCCAATGTCGATAGCAGTGGCAATCTTGCCCGGCTCGTCGTTCTGGATAATCACGTCGGCGGTTTCGATGGTGGCGTCGGACCCCAGCCCGCCCATGGCTATGCCCACGTCGGCGAGGGCCACTACGGGCGCGTCGTTCACGCCGTCGCCCACAAAGGCCAGCTTCTGTTTGTCGGTCAGGGCTGCTTTGAGTCGCTCCACGTGCGTCACTTTATCTTCGGGGAGTAAGTCGCCGTGCCACTCGTCCACGCCCACCTGCCGGGCCACGATATCGACCACTGCCGATTTATCGCCCGACAGCATGACGGTTCGGATACCGTCGGCTTTCAGGCGTTTTACGGCCTCGGCGGCTCCGGGTTTCAGCTCGTCGGCAATGGTAAAATAGCCCACAAACTGCCCGTCGAGGGCCACTATAACGATGGTAAAGGGCAACTCGGCCAGCGCATCGTCAATCGCTACGTTGAATTTGCGGAGCAGTTTGGCGTTCCCAACCAGCATATCCCGACCCGCTACGTTTCCGCGCAACCCATGACCGGGTATTTCTTCTACGTTGGTTACGGCAAGGGTTTCGTAGCTTTTCCCGGCGTCGCTACGTCCTGCGTATTCCAAAATAGCGGTGGCTACGGGGTGGGTGGATTTGCTCTCCAGTGCTGCCGCAAGCCGGGCCAGTTCGGGCGCGTCGAAGTTGTTGGTTTGCACGTCCTGCACGGCAAATACGCCTTTGGTCATCGTACCGGTTTTGTCCATGACCACCGTTTTTAGCTGGGTAAGCAAATCCAGAAACACCGCCCCTTTGACCAGAATACCCTGCTTCGACCCGGCTCCGATACCCCCGAAATAGCCCAGTGGAATGGAAATTACCAGCGCACACGGACAGCCGATAACCAGAAACACCAGCCCCCGGTACAGATAGTCGGCAAAGCGATAATCGGCCACGAAAAAGAACGGCACCACCGTAATAAACAGGGCCAAGGCACAGATGACGGGCGTGTAAATTCGGGCAAAGCGGGCAATGAATTCCTGCGTCTGCGCCTTGCGGCCCGTGGCCTGCTGCACCAGTTTCAGAATGCGCGACAGTTTAGAATCCTGATAGGGCGTAGTCACAATCATCTCCACCAGCAACTGCCGGTTAATCATGCCCGCCAGCACAGCCTCGCCTTCCGCAATCGTGCGCGGCACCGATTCGCCCGTCAAAGCCGCCGTATCGAACGAGCTGCTGTTGGAACGCAGCGTACCGTCGAGACCCACTTTTTCACCGGGTCGGAGCTGAATAATTTCACCAACGGCCACCGTCGCGGCTTTCACGGTTTGCGTTTGGCCATTGCGCAGGACGTTTACTTCATCGGGCCGCACGTCCAGCAGGGCTTTGATACTCCGGCGCGCCCGCAGTACGGCAGCTTCCTGAAACAACTCGCCGATGGTGTAAAACAGCATGACGGTTACGCCTTCGGGGTATTCGCCAATGGCAAAGGCACCAAGCGTAGCTACGCCCATCAGGAAA
>JBBRUB010000482.1:0-4043 GCA_038248175.1 Cytophagales bacterium
CATTCGGTGTTCAAAAACACGTAAACCGATGGCAGTTTACGTGCTGTTTCAACTTCAAAAGCAGTGATCCGATTAGCGGGCATGAACCCGGCCAGAAAAAGTAGAAAAATGGCGCTTCGGGGTATGAAAAGTAGCTGGCAGCCGACATTTGCCCCATATCGATGATTGGCGATCATATCGTTTCGCATAATTTTATATGGTAAAGGTATCTTTGTTCGTTTGATTTAGGCTAAATTGTCTGTCCGTTGGCTGTCTCTTTCGGAGCCAATACGCGCACTATACAACCGTTGAACCAGTTTTACCCCACCCCAACTCTATGCAAGATAAGTACCGACTGCTATTGAGTTTTTTCATCCTGCTTTTGCCCGCCCAGCTTCTGGCACAGGGAATCCGCGTAACGGGCCGCGTTACGTCCGATACCGACGGCCAGCCCATTCCCGGTGTAAACATTGTGGTGAAGGGAACTACCCTCGGCGTCAGCTCCGATGCCAATGGCAACTATAACGTGGCCGTGCCGGGACCAAATACCGTCCTGCTGTTTTCGTCCATCGGCATTGTGTCGCAGGAGGTAAACGTGGGCAACCGGGTCGTGGTGAACGTGGCCCTGAAAGAGTCCATTAACGAACTGGCGCAGGTGGTTGTAACGGGCTACACGACTACCCAGCGCAAGGACATTACCGGTTCGGTGACGTCCATCTCACCCGACAAATTCAAGGACATTCCCGTAACCAGCTTCGATCAGGCGTTGCAGGGGCAGGCGGCTGGTGTGCAGGTGACGCAGAGTTCGGGTACGCCCGGTGGTGGCATTACGGTGCGGGTGCGGGGCAGCACATCCATCTCGGCCAGCAACCGCCCACTTTTCATTGTGGATGGCGTTCCGGTTGAGGATGGGCAATTGACGGGTCGGGGGTTTGGCGGGCAGCAGGACAACGCCTTCGCCTTGTTCAACCCCAACGACATTGCCAGTATCGAAGTGCTGAAAGATGCCTCGGCCAAAGCCATTTACGGCTCGCGGGCGGCCAACGGCGTGGTACTCGTTACGACCAAACGCGGCAAAGCGGGCAAGACGACCTTTACCCTCGATGTGCAGCGCGGCCTGACCGACATTATCAAACGGCCCGAACTCCTTAACGCCACCGAACTCCTCGACCTCCAGCGCGAAGCCGTAACCAACGCCGGACAAAGCCCCGACAAGTTTGGCCTGATCCGTAGCGTTACTGACGGCATCAATACCGATTGGGTCGATGCAGTACTGCGCAAGGGTGTGTATCAGCAGTATCAGCTCTCAACGCAGGGTGGTAACGACAAAACGACGTTCTACATGAGCGGCAGCTTTCGCGATGAGCAGGGCGTACAGCTCAATAGTGGTTTTACACGTTACACCGGCCAGTTTCGGCTCGACCAGAAGGCAACGTCGAAACTGTCATTCGGGCTAAACATCACCGGCTCCTACGCCAAAAACAAGCGCGTAAAAGGCGATAACTTCTTAGACGGCGTGTATTCGGGAGCCATCAAGAGTTTACCGTTTTATTCACCCTACAACGAGCAGGGTAAACTCTACGGCCCCGGCGATGACAACTACGCGGGTTTCCCCAACTTCAATCCGGTAGGTCAGGCGGTATTGCCCCGCTTTATCAGTTACACGGCCAAGTTTCTGGGCGGTGTCTATGGCGAGTACGAGATCATCCCAAACCTGCGCTTCCGCAGCAAGGCCAGCGTGGATTACAACAACGTAACCGAAGACAATTTTGAGCCTTCTACCACCGCCATTGGCGGTTTTTTGCCCAGCGTAGGCGGGCGCGGTTACGGCGTTTTCGGCAATACGACCTTGACTACCCTGCTAAGCACCAACACGCTGAATTACAGCTTCCGGCTGACCGATAAGCATCAGTTCAATGCGCTGGCGGGTTTTGAGATACTGAGCCGCAATGAACGCGGTGGTAACGTCCAGGGCCGGATTTTCCCCAGCGATGACTTTACTTACATTACTTCGGCGGGCGTAGTCGATCAGGGGAGTTCGTATCTGCTCAACAGCGGCCTGATTTCGACCTTTGGCGAGCTTCGGTATAACTACGAAGATAAGTATCTGGTAAACTTCACGGCCCGCTACGATGGCTCATCGCGCTTTGGGCAACAGAAACAGTTCGGCGTGTTCCCCTCGGCGTCGGCAGCCTGGCGCATATCGGCGGAACCGTTTATGCAGCGGTTCAGCTTCCTGAGCGACCTCAAGTTGCGGGGTAGCTACGGCTTTACGGGCAACGAACGCATCGGCGACTTTCAGTTTCTGGGTACCTGGGCATCGGTTACGTACAGTGGAGCAACGGGCGTTGGCCCGGCAGCACTGACCAACCCGCTGCTGCAATGGGAACGCACCCGCGAAGCCAACGTTGGCCTGGATGCGTCGTTCCTGAACGGGCGGTTCGGTTTGATTATAGATGCCTACGATAACCTGACTGATAAACTGCTCTTTGCCCAGCCGTTGCCACAGACTACAGGGTTTTCGTCGGTGCAGGGCAATATCGGCAAAGTGAGTAACCGAGGGGTTGAACTGACAATTCAGGCGGTTATCGTCAACCAGCCAAACGGCGTCAAGTGGACCTCTGACCTGAATCTGTCGCACAATGAAAATAAGGTCGTAGAACTGGTCAACGACGAACCCATTTTCCGGGGCTATACCGCCAACGGGGTTAATCGTACCAATGTAATCCTGCCCGGTCAGCCGCTCGGCACGTTCTGGGGACTCAAATTCCTGGGCGTCGATCCGGCCACCGGCAATGCCATCTACGACGACAAAAATGGCGACGGTCGCATCAGCCCCGACGACGGGCAGGTGATTGGCAATGCACAGCCCAAACTTATTGGCGGCTTTACGAACCGGGTTAGCTGGAAAGGTATCGACCTGAGCATTCTGATTCAGGGATCATACGGCAACAGTGTGTTGAATCTGACCAATGAAACCCTGCTCAACTCCGGGGCCGATCTGCAAAGCAATCAGTCGCGGCTGGCTCTGCAACGCTGGCGCAAAGAAGGCGACATTACCAATGTACCGAAATACGAATTGAACAACACCTTCAACAATTTTCACAGTAGCCGCTACTTAGAAGATGGTTCGTTTGTACGGGTCAAGAACGTGTCGCTCGGCTATAATCTGCCCAAAAAGTGGATTACGCGCTACGGCGTTGCCAATGTGCGGGTCTATGCGTCGGCCACGAATCTATATACCCTGACGCGCTACTCCGGCCCAGACCCGGAAGTGAGTACACTCGACGGTTCGACCACAGCGCAGGGCATCGACTTTTTCACTTTTCCGCAGGTCAAAACCGTCTTTGGCGGGCTGACCATTGGGTTTTAACGCTTTGATTCAATGAAATATATAATAAGAATGTCTGGTCATGTTACCGCGTTGCGATACCCAACCCCTCCCCCGAAGGGAGGGGCTCTGGACCCGGATGGTTTTAGCCCCTCCCTACCGGGGAGGGGTTGGGGTGGGGTGCGCTCAAGTGGGGTATTACTCCTCCTCCTGACGCTGCTAACGTCGTGCGAGACCGTGCTACAGCCACAACCCGTCGATCTGCTGGTTGATGAACTGGTGCTGAACGAGCCGAACGACGTGGAGCCGGTACGCATCGGCATGTATAACGCCCTGCGCGGCACGGCGGCACCAACGATCATTGTTGGTGACTTCACAGCAGATTACATCCAGTTCAACGGTACCTTCACCGACTATCAGGAACTGGGTACCAAGCGAATCACTGCCGCCAACGGAGTTGCCGGTGCGCTGTGGGGATCGCTGTACCGGACCATCTATGTCACCAACTTCATGCTCGAAAAACTACCGACCGTAACGGGCGTTTCCGAAGCAACGCGCAAGCGCGTAACAGCAGAAGCAAAATTCCTGCGGGCGTGGGCCTATTTTATCGCCACCTATACCTTCGGCGATGTGCCACTCGTGACGAGTACCGACCAGATTACCAACCGCAACGTAGGCCGCACCGCCCGTGCCACCATCCTAACCGCCGTACTGGCCGATTATCAGGCCGCCC
>JBBRUB010000483.1:0-4027 GCA_038248175.1 Cytophagales bacterium
CCCGCCGTGACGCCCAACCCCGTTGCCGAAATCGTTAATCGACCCAATATGCAGAACCTGACCATCTGCCCTACTGACTCAGCACTACTTCGGGCTACGTTCAGCCCCGACTGGAATTACCAGTGGCGTCGCGACGGGGTAAACCTGACGGGTGCCACCAGCCAGTCGCTTACCGTCCGTACTACGGGTGAATACACCGTTATAGCGTCCACCAGAAATATATGCAGTCAGGTGGGCAATTCCGAAACACTGACCGTAAAGGTACTGGGCAGCGACGCCAAACTGGGCAGCGACGGGCATTTGTGTGCTACATCGGGCGTGGTCAGTATGTCAGTCCAAACCACCGAAACAAATGTAAACTACCAGTGGTATCGCAACGGAATACCGCTATCCATTCAAACGGGCATATCGACCAGTGTAGCGCAGGGGGGCAACTACTGGGCCGTACTGCTACACCGCACACTGGGCTGTATTTCGCGAACCGACACTGCCCGGATTACACGCTCGGCGGCAGTATCGGCAGTGGTCAGATCAAATTCAGGGTTTAACCGGCTCTGCCCCGACGAGAGCCTGTCCTTGCTGGGCAGTGGCGGGGTTGAATACGCCTGGCAGCGCGACGGTCAGCTCATTTCCGGTGCTACGTCAGCGCAGTACAGCGCGTCCGCTACGGGGGCATACACCATCACAGCTACCGATTTATTCGGCTGCACGGGCGTGTCGGCTCGGCTTGGTCTGGTACCCGTTCCTCCCGTGCGCGTTACGCTCGACTCGCTACCACCCGTTTGTGGCGCGAACGCACCAATCTATACGTTACAGGGCAGTCCCGCCGGGGGCGAGTACGCCGGGCCGGGATTGCAGGGCAGCGAGTTCAGTCCACTGCGGGCGGGCGTAGGCAATTTCGTCCTGACTTATACCGTAAAACCCGCGCCCGAATGTGTGGGTACCGTGGCCAGCCGCACCGCCGTTGTCTCTGTCATTCCAACCATCAATATGACCGATACGCTGACTACGTACCGGGGCAACACGTTTCTGCTGACTCCGGTTATGACCGGCAACCCGAACCAGTTTTTGTGGTCGTCGGCGCAGTACCTCGATAATGACCGCATAGCCCGGCCAATGGTGCAAAATATTCAGGCCGATGTAGTTTATACACTTTACGCGGTTAATGCATCGGGTTGCGAAGCCCGCGACACCGTCCGCGTTACGGTATTCAACAGCGTGGGCGTGCCGGATGCGTTCAGCCCCAATAGTGACGGTATGAATGACCGCTGGGTACTGTCAGGTATCCGCGCCTTTCCCAACGCCATCGTAACGGTATTTAGCCGCTGGGGCGACGTTATTTACCGCTCCCGGCCCGGTTATCCCGAACCCTTCGACGGTACGCAGAACGGTACACCGCTGCCCGCCGGTTTGTACGCCTACACAGTTTATACCGTTCCAGAAAAGCCGGTGTTGCGCGGCAGTCTGATGCTGGTGAAGTAGGCCAGGCAATAAGCCTGCGCGGAGAATCATTGCGTATTTTTGGCATCTCATCGTCGTTGATCGGCTATTACCAACGAACGACGACTAATACCCATCAATGACCAATAACACCTCTCCCCTGCCTGATCGCTGGTTCTATGCCCTTGCTGCGACTGGTGTGCTGCTGAACGCCACGGGCCTGTTTCCGCCCATTCTCGAACCCGATGGCGCACTTTATGCCAGCATTGCCAAAACAATGGCCCAGTCCGGCGATTTCGTGAACCTCTACGCCGTAGGCAGCGACTGGCTCGACAAGCCCCATTTTCCGTTTTGGGTGGCGGCTGTCAGTTTCCGGCTTTTCGGCATCAATACGTTTGCGTACAAGCTTCCGGCTCTGCTGTTTTTTCTGGCGGGTGTGGTCTACACCTACCGGTTTGC
Source organism: Cytophagales bacterium (assembly GCA_038248175.1). Lineage (GTDB taxonomy): Bacteria > Bacteroidota > Bacteroidia > Cytophagales > Spirosomataceae > Spirosoma. The sequence continues at coordinate 1,900 of JBBRUB010000483.1, forward strand.
CCGGCTGATGTACCCCAAAGTGGTAGCGCAGGTGGCCGCGCTGGTGTTGCTGACGGCCTTTCACGGCGTAGTATCCAACTCCGATGTCCGGGCCGAGCCATACCTGACCGGCCTGATTATTGGCGCGGTGTATCATTTCTGGCGGGCATTTGCCAAAGGGGGTAAGCTACACCTCATTGCCGGGTCACTCCTGACGGGCTGTGCACTGATGACCAAAGGCGTATTTGTACTGGTACCCATTGGTGCGGGGCTGGTGCTGCACTGGCTTATTACCGGCAACTGGCGCGAGTTGCTCAAGCCGCGCTGGTACGCTGCCATGGCATTATCGTTCCTGTTTACCCTGCCCGAAGTCTATACGCTGTATCAGCAGTTCGATCTGCACCCGGAGAAGGTTATTTTCGGCGAACGGGGCGTGTCGGGCGTAAAGTTCTTTTTCTGGGATAGTCAGTTCGGGCGGTTTTTCAATACGGGACCTATCAAAGGGGAAGGCGACAAGTTTTTTTTCGTCCATACGTTATTGTGGGCGTTTTTACCCTGGTCGCTGCCGCTCTATGCTGGCACGGGTAAAGCCATTTATGGGTTGGTGAAACGCCGAAATCCCCTGCCAATCCAGGCCGGACCAATCCAGGCCGGGCCAATCCAGGCCGGACCAGAATACGTGTCGCTGGGATCGGGTCTGGCTACGTTCGCCTTGTTTTCGCTGTCGGGGTTTCAGCTACCGCACTACATGAACATCGTGTTTCCATTCTTCGCCATCATCACGGCGCAGTTTCTGGTGAGTCTGTCGTCCGTTATCCTACGCCGGTGGGCTGTCGGGCAAACAATCATTGGCGTGTTGATGGTACTGATTACCGGGGCGCTGCTACTGCTGGTCAGGCCTGCTGGTTTGCCAATTGCGCTGATCTGGGTGGTTGCGGCTGGGGCTGGTACATTCCTGCTGTTCCGGAAAACAGACATGCGCTCGCTGATGGGCCGCATGGTAGGTGTCATGCTGATTTTCTTTGTCTCGTTGAATCTATTCCTCTACCCCACCTGGCTACACTACATGGCGGGCCGAACGGCAGCATTGGCCATAAACGCACAGTCAAACAAGGCCCCGAACAGCCAAACGCGCGAAACGTTGCTGTACATGCCGGGAACGGGTGTTGGCGGGGGTAGTTTCTGGTCCTACGAGTTCTACGCCAACGAAACAACGAGCTACGTCCGCTCCGACCAGGCCATGCGTACACAGGTTAGCAACGGGCCAAAACTTATCTTCACGTCGGCAGCCTACGCTGATTCGCTTCGGGCGGGTGGTTTTCGGGTCAGGACGATGGCTACGTTTCCCTACTACCACGTCAGCACGCTTTCTGCCGATTTCCTGAATGCCGACACCCGCGCCAAAACCCTGGAGTCATACATACTGGCGGAGGTGTTGGATAACAAAAATCGGGATAGGTCGCTACGGAGTGAGTGAATGCATTACGGTAGTTCGCGGATGACGCGGCAGGGGTTTCCAGCGGCAAAAACGTTGGCCGGTATGTCTTTCGTCACGACGCTGCCCGCACCGATGGTGGTATTGTGGCCAATGGTAACGCCGGGGCAGACAATGACGCCCCCGCCCAGCCACACACTGTTGCCAATAACAATAGGGGCGGCCAGTTCCGGCCCTTTATCTCGCTCCGACGCAATGACAGGGTGATAGGCCGCATAGAGCTGCACGTTGGGAGCGCACTGGAAATTATCGCCAATGGTAATGTGGGCGCAGTCGAGAAACGTGCAGTTAAAGTTCATGAACCCATTATCGCCGATGGAAATAAAGGTGCCGTAGTCGCAGTAGAACGGCGGCTGGATATTCACATTTTTGCCCATGTAGCCAAGCATTTTTTCGAGTGCGGCCCGGCGTTCGGGTTCGGCGTCGTAGGGAATCTGGTTGAATCGCGTAAAGTGGGCGCGGGCGTCGTAACGCATCTGCACCAGTGTAGCATCGCTGGCGTCGTAGAGTTCGCCCGCCAGCATTTTTTCGAGTTCAGTTTTCATCAGATTATTGGGTTTGGGTGAGTGTAAGCGTATAAAAAATGCGCAGCAACGGACATCCGACACTGCGCACCTGAGAATGTTGGAAGCCTTTCTCCACCTAATACCGCCC
>JBBRUB010000484.1:0-4008 GCA_038248175.1 Cytophagales bacterium
ACGGCCCGCAAAATCTCGTCGGAAATGTCGAGGTCAGCGAAAAAAATCTGGTTGGGATCGGCAGGTACTGGAGCGGGCTGTTCGGCAGCGGGTTGTGCCGGAGCTGGTTGTCCCGGAACGGCGGGCTTTAGCTTTGGTGCGTCGGCTACTTTGGTTTCGGCCATTGGCGTTTCGGCCACTTCAATGACTTCAGCTACCTGCTCGGCCACTTCAGCAGCGGAAACGGGTGTCTCGCTGTCATCGCTGGTTGTATCGGCAGGTGTTTCTGCAACGGCTTCTGTTGCGGCAACCTCCATTGCGGCAACCTCCGTTGCGGCAACCTCCGTCGCGGTAACTTTGGCTTTCTTTACTTTAATAGGTTTGGCTATTTCGGTTTCTGTAACGTCGGATACATCAGTGTTGGTCAGCGTTGCATCTGCCGGTGCTGCTTCGGTGGCAGCGGTAGCTTTCTTCTTCGTCGTTTTTGCTTTGGCTATTACGCCCTGGAGTGCTTCGCCCTCGTCTGTAATGTTGGCGTCGGCGGCAAGTTGTGCCAGTAGCAGGTCGTCCTGCTCATCTGTTTTTGATTTTTTGGTTTTCATCACTTGTCAGAAAGTTTGTGTACGAGCTTTCCAAGCAAAGACGAGAATGTGCTGGCGAACAGCGCGTATAGCCCAGTGTAAATTGCCCAACGACCCCTCAGGGTCTCAGTCGACCCGTCCCCAGCCTGTCATAGGGGAGAAGATACCAGAAAATTAACCGATTAGCCCACGCGCGAAACAGTCGCTTTGAGTTGTTCCAATCCATGGAACGCCCAGCCAGAAACCCATCTGTACATCCGTACAAAGTTCTGTCAGACCTAACCCAGCGTGTAAAAAAGGAGAGAGACAGAAACGCGACGGATGCCGCTTGTAAAATCTGGTGCAAAAGTAAGGGTATTGTGCCAGAAAAGCAAGTAGCGATGGTGTTAAATTGTATTTATTTTAGAATCTGCCCGAATTTGGCATTAACCCGATCTTCTTTTGTGTTTAACCGGTATGAATCCAGTAATTGACTAATTGAGTACGTTGCTGAACCTGGTTATCGTCCTGATCCGCCGTTTTTTCGGGTAGTAGCCGGGGCTGCTTTGGCGGGTGAAGCCGCAGGATCATAGGTGAGTTTTTGCAGGTAAAATACTTCGCGCTGTTTGGCCAGATTGCCCGACGGGGCGATTTTCTGAAAGCCACAGGCCAGAAAATGCCGGTCGTGCCAGGCCATCAGATTATTCTGTGCCGAGTATGTGATCCGTTCATCATCGGCGTTGGGCTGGAGTTTAGTATTCTCGCTTCGGGTCAGCACCTTATTTTTCTGAATGACTTCAGTTGTGATTTCTCCTTCGTTGGGGTAGGCCAGTATCATCCGGTCGTCCTGCTGCGAGAGCTGCACCATCTCGGTCAGATCGGGGCTGAACAACTCTTTAATAGGCAGGCAGTTGTCCCACAGGAATTTACCGCTGTTATCGAAACCGCAGATAAATGCGTGGGTGTACCGAAAGCCGTCGTAGCGGTCGGCTCCGCGTAAATAGCCGGCGTAGGCCAGGTTACCGCCCCGGTACTGCGGATAATAGACCTCGGCCACGAGCGTGAAGCCATCGGGCGAGGGCAGCAGGTCATGCACCAGCAGGCGGTAGCGGAATTTGTAATCTTTGCCTTCGTCTTTTTTCCGTTTGGCTTTTGCCAGCAGTTTCTCCTGTCGCTTGGGTTTGAGGTAGTTGAAAAAATTTTGGAGTTCCGAAAATTCGATGTACTGCATGTTTTTTACCGCTTCGGCAGATACGTCGGCGGGGAGTTCATCGGGCTGGTGGTGCCGGATTCGGGTTACATAGACACCCTGCGAATAGGGCGTACAGTCGGTTGAATAGTTGCCTACTAGTAAGGATTCCTGATCATTGACGGGCAGGAGCTTGCCCGAAACCAGGCTGTTCGCTGCTTTGTCGAAGCTGACCACCCGTAGCAGTTTGCTGTCGTAGCTGTATGTGCGGATCGAGAACGAGCAGCGACGGCGGGTGGAGTGAATTAGTACGTTCACTTCCCGGCGGGTTTCGTCCAGCTCCAGGCTGCTGATTTCCAGATGATTGGCGTACAAACCGGGCAGCACTTTTGCCGTACCGTCGAAAAACGAAAATGCCATCACTACGGGCCGGTGATTGCGATAGCCGCTTACGTAGGCCTGACTACCCATAACCTTAAAGCCCAGCACGTTGAACTGATCAAGCAGAATGCCGTCAATGCTTTGCATGGTGCCGTCTTCGAGATTAAGTTTCAGGAACCGGAATTGGTTTGTATCGTACTCGCGAAACAGCTGATATACGTACTGTTGACTGTGGTATGAAAGCAGGGGCTGAAACTGAATGTCCTGTTTAAGCTTCGTTTGCCAAAGTGGCTTCAGACTGGTGTCGAATTTCTGAAAAGAGAACTGTGACGCTGAGTTGCTGAAAAAGCCGCCCGTCCGAATCGTCATTAGTACCCCCCGGTTGCCGAGGGGCGTTACGTCGAACGCTTCGGTCTCGGCGGGGTCTGACGGGATTTCGATCCGCACCGACTGCGCTAACTGAGCGCGGGCTACAGACGTGGATAGATGAATCAGTAGGATGAGGAGAAGGCGAAGCATAAAGTAAATTTAGGGAATGTAGCGGGTTGTAAGGCAGAGGTGCGTAGATAAACCGGATAACAGGCCGTCATAAAAAAACGGATTGCTGATTTTGCTTGCCAGGCGGTACGTTTTTGCAGATGGATCAATTTTCCTGCCAGCGACATTATTTCGAGATTATCCCCAACTTTACCCCTCGTCGGCAGCGGTAGCATTGATTCGTCGTTCCGACAAAATTAATCTTGAATCAATCCAAAAAATCACCAATCCAATGACTACTGAATCTGCCGCCCGCTTTGCACCCGGCGTTGTCACCGGCAATACCGTGACCGAACTGTTTCGCCACGCCAACGATAACGATTACGCCCTGCCCGCCGTCAATGTCGTGGGTACCGACTCGGTGAACGCCGTGCTGGAAACGGCCAAAGCCGTTAACTCGCCGGTTATTATTCAATTCTCCAACGGGGGCGGCATTTTTTACGCGGGCAAAGCACTCTCGAATGAAGGGCAGCAGGCGGCCATTGCCGGGTCTATCTCCGGCGCCATGCACGTTCATCACGTAGCTGAACTCTACGGCGTTCCCGTTATTCTGCATACCGACCACTGCGCCAAGAAACTCCTGCCCTGGATTGACGGGCTGCTGGCCGCCGGCGAAAAGCATTTCGAGCAAACCGGCAAGCCCCTGTACTCGTCGCACATGCTCGATTTGTCGGAAGAACCCATCGAAGAGAACATCGAAATCTGCGCGAAATATTTTGAGCGAATGGCCAAGATCGGCATGACGCTGGAAATTGAACTCGGCGTGACGGGTGGCGAAGAAGATGGCGTTGACAACACCGACGTGGACGACAGCAAACTCTACACGCAACCGTCGGAAGTGGCGTATGCGTACGAGGAGCTGAGCAAAATATCGCCAAATTTCACCATTGCGGCTGCGTTTGGCAACGTTCATGGGGTCTATAAGCCCGGCAACGTGAAGCTGCAGCCCGTTATCCTGAACAACTCGCAACTACACATTCAGGAGAAATACAAAACGGCAGAACGCCCGGTCAATTTCGTTTTCCACGGTGGTTCGGGTAGCAGCCGCGAAGAAATCCGCGAAGCCATCCGCTACGGAGCCGTGAAAATGAACCTGGATACCGACATGCAGTGGGCCATGTGGGAAGGGATCCTGAAGTACTACAAATCGAAGGAAGGCTATCTGCAAACGCAGTTGGGCAGTCCCGACGGTGCCGATTCGCCTAACAAGAAATATTATGATCCGCGCGTGTGGCTCCGCAAAGGCGAAGAAAGTATGGTACAGCGGCTGAAAGTGGCATTTGAAGACCTCAACTGCATTAACCGACTTGGATAGGATATGAAGTTTACAGTTTTGCCGGGGGGGCAGGAGAAGGAAAAAAT
>JBBRUB010000485.1:0-4003 GCA_038248175.1 Cytophagales bacterium
CCGGACGTTCTGGTATTGGCTCTCTGAAATGCCCGCAGGAGCTGCCCCCGCTTTTGCAGGTCCATCCTTGACTGGCAGGACAATGGCCAAGGGTTGTGCCGCAACGGTGAATGTAATGCTTTGGAAGCTACGGCCCCGTTTTTGGAGCGTATAGCCGATCTGTAAATCAGTATGCTGATTGATTTGCTTTACTGCTTCATCCAGTACAAAGCGCTTAAAGTCAGACAGCCGTTCAAATTTTTCGTTGCCCTTATCGTCAACTAAGGTCAGCATCTTCTTGAGTTCGTCTAAGCTAAACGTTTGGGTCTGCCCTTTATCCTTCCACTGACTGCATAGGGTATAGATCCGCTTGGCGTACTTGCTGCCCAGGCGTAGAGCAGCATAGAGTTGAAAAGAGGTAAAATTATCTTTCAGGTCGAACAGATAGGGCTTAATCGGATTGGCAAATTCTATCTCAATCCGCCCCTCACCAATCATGTACTCAACCCGCTGAAACATCCAAAGCTGTTTCAGACTTTTAGCGGTTGAGACTTCAAACATACGGCTACCCATCTCCTCTGTAGCCTTCCGCAGATAGCCGTACTTGTATTCTTTGCCCGTCATGGCCGACAGGTCTTTTACTACAATTTCATAAACTCCATCGGTTCTGTCCTTTTTGAACATCGAAAGCAGGTAGAAAAGCAGGTCTAATTGCAGTTCTGAGTACTCGTAACGGGCCGTAGTAATGGCATTGTGTTGGCGGACTTCTAAAGCCTGGTTCATGGTTAATTAAGTTGGTTAGGGCTTTTTTTGTGGTTATAATGCAAATAACGATAATAATTTTCTATACTCGTTTAATGTACTCGTTTTTGACGGACTAAAACTCGTTTTTTGACGGACTAAAACTCGTTTTTGACGGACTAAAACTCGTTTTTGACGGACTAAAACTCGTTTTTGACGGACTAAAACTCGTTTTTCGCCTATATATAAGGATAACAAATAAAACAAAGATTTCAAATAACACAAAGATTGTGTTGTCGGGTCGAAAAACGGCATTTAGGACTCGCTGACGCAAGCCAAAAAAAGCTGAAGCGAGGAGAATACAAAAGGGGGAGGAAGAACAGAAAAAAACAAAAACACCAAATCTGCCCTTATCTCAGTAGACCGCGAACTATAATTATAGTTTATAATTTTTAGTATACTTGTTATAATTCATTAATTATTAAAAATAAACTAAATATTTTCCTCGCTCTGTCAACCGAACAAATGCGGACACTGATTCAACCACGTAACCAGACGACCAGTTGACCACGTAACCAGCCACTACCGAAATTTTTCTCCCCCCTTTTGTCAAATCGGTACTGCGGGGATTTGGAAATCCCCAGTACAATCGTACCTTGCCCTCAATCCGACTGATAAGCAAGCCATGCATTGTAGCTACAAAACTCGTTTCTCTCGTTTTTCCGCGACAATGCAACCGCCCGGCTTTACGCTACGCTACCGGGCTTGACTTGCCCTGCGGGGCCTAAAAACGACCTGATAATGGAAGGGATTGAGAAAGAAAACCGGACGCTGACGTTGCGCTTTCGTGCTACTCCGGAGGAGAAAAAGCAGATTGCCGCAGCCGCCCGGCAGGTCGGTAAAACTCCGTCGGAGTACCTGCGGGCGCAGGCCCTTGGCCAGCTCTTGACGCGGGTCGAGCCGCCCCGATCCGAACCGCTCACCGGCGAGCAACGCCGGGTGTTAATCGGGGTGGCCACCAACCTGAATCAGGCCATGCACCTGTCGAATGCGGGCCAGTACGCCACCGGCCAATTGGTGGACATCATCAACCAGATTAAAACCAGTTTGACATGATTGCCAAAACCACCGTCGGTTCCACCATCAGTTCCGCCCTGGCCTACGGTGCGGGGGAACTCGGTGAACGGTCGCGCCAGCAGAAGGCTGAGAAAGTGGATCTGTTGGCCACCTATAACCTGAGCGCGCAACCTGGTGATAGTCCGAAGCAGGTACACGGGGCTATTGCCGCTGAAATGAAAGCGGTGGTTCGGGATCACCCAGGCCGGTGTCAGAATCCAGTGTGGCACACTTCACTCTCACTACCGGTTGGTGAGACACTTGATGTACAAGCCTGGGCAAAAGCCGTTGCTATTTATCTGCGGACTGTGGGCATTGATGCTCATCAACACCAGGTGGCGGTGTTTCGGCATCGAGACACGGCGCACGATCACGTTCACATCTACGCCAACCGCATCTCGATGGATGGAGGAACTGCCGTAAAGACTGGCTGGAATTATGCTCTTAACGTCAAGGCCACCCGCCAGATCGAGCAGGAGTTAGGTCTAACCCCGCTCACGAAGGAGTCAAAGCGCATGAGTTTGAAGGATCACGATCCAGGAAAGCAGATTGCCCGTGAATTGGTGGCTCAGGCCCTCAAAAACGTGCTCCAGCATGACAAGCCAGCTAATCTGGATGAATTGGTCAGCGACTTGGAAAAGCACCGTATAACGGCTAAAATCGCTTCAAATGTCAGTGGTCCTAATGGGATCAGTTTTCAGGCAGACGGTCACCAGGCCGTTAAGGGTACTGCCGTGGGGTACAAGTTTAATCACCTATCGGCTCTTCTGGAAGCAAATCGGGCCGAATACCAGGCTGAAATTGAACGGCTACGGCAGGAACACGTCCAAGCCGAGAAATCGCGGGAAATCGCAGAAGAGGCCCTTAAACAGGCTCAACATGAGATCAAGCAGGTTTATGAAAAACGTGATCTAATCAATCACGCCTTTCATCAGGCTGAAAAAGCCCGGCAACTGGAAGAAAAAGCCCGTCAGCAGGCCGAGCGGGAGCGTGATCAGGCCCGTAACCAGCCGGCGAAGGTCAAAATTCGGGAAAAAGAAGTAGTCAAGTCCGACCCCGCTGACAAAGCACGGATTGAAAAGCTACAGCAGGAAAACGCTGTTCTAACAAAACGTCTGCAGCTGTCGAAACATCTGGAGGTAATAAAGGGTGTTTCGACTACCCCAGCGCAGAGAGCCGCCTTGATTGATGGGCAGAAAGTGCTTCTACAGGGTCTTAAAAACCAAAACGATAGCTTTGATGGGTATGTAAGTATTGAAGGTGATAAGTTGGCATTTCGGCGAATCTCCGCCCTGGTAGTGCCACCACCAGAGCCAGCGAGAGTTCCAGAGCGACCCGCGCATCATCCCACTCCAGATGTGTCGCAGGCCGAGCCAACCCCAAAACCCCCGCCACCAGAGCCGCCTGCACTTGACAGCGTCGTAGTTGAGACGATGCGTCAGATTATGATTAAGGCCGCCAAAAGGTCGAAAACTTCGGATGGGTTTACGGCGAGTCTTCGTTTAGAAGGCGTTAAACGGCAAAAGCTGGGAGATGGCAAGTTCGTCTATGGCTACAAAAATGTCCAGGCGACAGCCGCAGAATTAGGCTTCAAGACGGGCGAAATCAAAGCGTTGATTGCACAACGAACCCAAAAGCTTGGGCTGTAAAACTTGCACTATTTTTAGGGTTGTTGTATAATACGCGTTATGTTAAGGGAATAAAAACAGAAACCAGACACAACGGCAGAGGGGACGCTTTCCCGGTTTAGTGCAACCAGCCCACTTATTTTCCCAGTGATAGGAGTGCTGACTTCGCCCAGGGTTGAACTTTCCATAGTCTTGATTGTTCCCGTTTTGGGAGCATATTGTAAAGGGCTTTGTAAATGGAGCCACTTGCTAACCAGGCTTACCCATGACGTATCCCTATTATGAGATTGATCGCCAAGAAGACTATTATCAATTTCTACACGGGTCATTCCACCGCTAAAGGAAGTTTAGAAGCCTTTGCCGAGGAGGTAAAAGCCGCTGATTGGCAGAAGCCCAGCGATGTGATTGCCGCCTATCCGAGTGCTGATGTGATAACCGGTAAGCGGTTTGTCTTCAACATTAAGGGAAACTCGTATCGGCTTGTGGCTGATATTGAGTTTAGGCTAAGTCAGATGTATATCGTCTGGATCGGTACGAAC
>JBBRUB010000486.1:0-3988 GCA_038248175.1 Cytophagales bacterium
CCTCCCCGCTCAGCTTGAGCAGGATTCGTTTGTATTTCGCTGATGTCATGGGGAAACGTTTTTACAGGGGCAAAGATAGGGGAAAAAGGGGTAAGGGTGTAAGCGGGGTAAGGGGCATGGGACCTTACCCCTTTTTACACAAACTCCACCAGCACCTGCCCTTTTTCAACGCGGTCGCCGGTTTGGCTATGGATTGTTTTGATGACGGCATTGGTAGGGGATTTCAGGATGTTTTCCATCTTCATCGCTTCCAGAATCAGCAGACTGTCGCCTTGTTGCACTACGTCGCCGGGTTTTATGTTCACGCCAACCACCAGACCGGGCATGGGGGCTTTTAGGTTACTCACTTTGGCCGATGCGGCATTGGCAATACCCATTTTTTCGAGCAGCAGATCGAAACGGTCTTTCAGTTTGATGTCATGAATATGCCCGTTCACGCTGAGCCGCACGGTTTTATCAGCCGCATTCAGGTCCAGCACTTCGGCAGTAAAAGAACGGTCGTTGCGGATGATGTGAAACATTCGGTCATTGAGTTTCACCAAATCCCAGGCAAACGGTTCGCCGTTCAGCGTAGGGCCTTCCGGCGTGAAGTCGATGGTTTGGTTATGTGTTGTCTGATACATGATATTATTTATTTTCGCCACAGAGATGCACCAGGACGCACGGAGATACACAAAGGTTTCTTTATGAACAAAAAGAGGATTTCTCTGTGAATCTTTGTGCGTTCTGGTGCATCTCTGTGGCCAAAAATCCTTCAGCAACGTTAGTTGCCGCGCCAAATCTACTTTATCTGAAATATGAATCTACACTTACAGGACAAAGTCATTATCGTCACGGGTGGGGCGCGGGGTATTGGCGCGGCCATTAGCGCCCTGCTGGCTGCCGAAGGAGCCATTCCGGTTATTGTTGGGCGCAACGAAGCCGACAATCAACGTATGGTTGAACTCATTACAGCCATTGGCAGCCTGACGCACCAGATTGTGGCGGAACTGACCCGTCCCGACGACTGCAAACGGGCCTTAGCGGAAACGCTGGAGCGGTTTGGGCGAATCGACGGACTGGTAAACAACGCGGGTGAAAACGACAGTGTCGGGTTAGAAAGTGGCGACTACGAGCGGTTTATGGCGTCGCTGCATAAGAACGTCGTTCACTATTACCTGATGGCGCACCACGCCTTACCCACCCTGAAAAAATCGCGCGGGGCCATTGTCAATATCGGCTCCAAAGTGGCCGAAACGGGGCAGGGAAACACCTCGGCCTACGCAGCCGCCAACGGCGGGCGAAATGCCCTCACCCGTGAGTGGGCCGTTGAACTCCTCCCCTACGGTATCCGGGTCAACGCCGTTATCGTGGCCGAATGCTGGACACCACTGTACGAAAACTGGCTCAAAACCAGACCTGATCCAGATGAAACACTCCGGCAAATCACCGCTAAAATCCCTCTCGGACAGCGCATGACTACGCCCAACGAAATTGCCAGCATGGTTGCATTCCTGCTCTCCAGCCGCTCCAGCCATACCACCGGGCAGTTAATTCACGTCGATGGCGGCTACACGCATCTTGATCGGGCCATTACCGGGTAAATTTTTCGTAACGTTGCTTTTCAAGCCCTCTCTTCCCCTTACTCCTTTTCTTCTCCCTATTCCCTTTTCCTATGGCCCTCGGACCTGCTACATCTTCCGTTAAAATCAAGCCCGGTCAGTCTGCCGGCAATTATGGCATTGCTTTCGCGCTTGTTACGAGCCTGTTCTTTCTGTGGGGACTGGCCAACAGCCTCAACGGCTCGCTCATCAAGCAGTTTCAGATTGCGCTTGACCTCAACCGCTTTCAGGCGGGCATCGTCGATTTTGCGTTTTACCTCGGTTACTTTTTCATGGCCCTGCCTGCGGGCTACGTTATGCGCCGGTTTGGCTACAAGCGCGGCATTTTGTTAGGACTGCTGCTCTACGGCGGGGGTGCGTTTCTGTTCTACCCCGCTGCCGATGCGCGGGTCTATAGTTTTTTCCTGTTCGCCCTGTTTACGATGGCCTGCGGCATTGCCTTTCTGGAAACAGCGGCTAACCTCTACGTAACGGTACTCGGCGACCCCGAAAAATCGGAGTGGCGGCTGAATTTCTCGCAGTCGTTCAACGGTATCAGCATCATTCTGGGGCCAATCATCGGCGCGTTGTTCATCTTCTCCGATACCGAATACACACCCGAAATGCTGACGGCAATGGCCCCCGCACAAGCCGAAGCCATTCGGGTGCAGGAGGCCCTTTCCGTGCAGACACCGTATCTGGTCATCGGACTTATTATTGCGTTTGTAACGGTCCTCTTTGCCATTACCAAAATGCCCGAAGTGGGCGCCGAAGAAGAGCAGGCTGCGGGTAAAATCTCGATTCTGGGGGTACTGCGCCACCGGCATCTGGCCCTCGGCACCATTGCACAGTTTGTAAACGTAGGGGCGCAGGCTACACTCTGGGGCTATTTTGTGGACCTCAAACTCGATTTTTCGCGCAATGACCATTGGGCTGTTGCCACCTGGTACATGAACGCCATTAATACGCTGACGGGTGGTGGTTCGGGCAATTTATCACCCACACAAATTGCGGGGTTTCACGCGTCGTTCGCCCTGGTACTGCTCATGCTGGGCCGGTTTTTGGGTACCGCGCTCATGACCCGGATGAAACCCAACCGGGTACTGGCCCTATTCTCGGCGGGGGCGGTAGCCATGGTGGCCCTGGCCATGCTGACGGGTGGCCTGACGGCGGTTATTGCGCTCAGCTTCACGTACTTTTTCCAGAGCATTATGTTCCCGACCATCTTCGCGCTGGCTACCAAAAACCTCGGCGTGGAATCTAAAATCGCGTCATCGCTGGTGATTATGAGCATTGTGGGCGGTGCCCTGATGCCACTGGTAGCGGGTGCGCTGTTTGCCTACGGCCCCACTTACGCGCTCATCGTGCCACTGGTGTGCTTCGCCTACATCGTTTACTACGCCATGCAGGGCTACCGCATCAACAAATCGGATTTATACAGTACCAGCATGCCGCCAGAAATTGCCCCTTAACAAGAAATTGTACGGATATTGGGTAAGTAGAGGTAAGCCTGTCAACAATTTTCTGCTTCATTTATGCGCTATTTCCTCGCTCTCGATCTGAAAGACGACCCGGTTCTGATTATCGAGTACGAAAGGCTGCACGAGCGGCTCCGGCCCGAAATCGAGCAGAGTATTCGCGAAGCGGGGATTCTGAACATGGAAATTTACCGGGTGGGCAACCGTCTGTTCATGCTCATAGAAACCGACGATACGTTTTCATTTGCCGCCAAAGCAGCCGCCGATGCCGCCAACCCTGCCGTTCAGGACTGGGAAACCCACGTCTGGCAATACCAGCAGGCCCTGCCCTTCGCCAAACCGGGTGAGAAATGGGTCCTGATGAATCAGATTTTCGCCTTAAATAAAGAGTGAAAGAGCGAAAGAATGAAAGAGCGGCCATCCAGCGGTAGCACCTTTCGCTCTTTCACTCTTTCGCTCTTTCACCACTATGAACGTCGCCTTATTCATTCCCTGTTACGTTGACCAGTTTTACCCACAGGTGGGGGTAGCCACCATGCGGCTGCTCGAACGGGCGGGCGTGACGGTGTCGTTTCCAATGACGCAGACCTGCTGCGGGCAGCCGATGGCCAACTCGGGCTGCGAATCAGACTCCATTCCAGTCTATGAAAACTACGTCCGTACCTTTGCCGACTATGATTATATCGTGGCTCCATCGGGTAGCTGCGTCTATCACGTGCGCAAGCATTTCAACATCATCGAGCAAACGCCCGCCGTGCAGCATGTGCGCGAACGGACCTACGAACTCGTGCAGTTCCTGACCGATGTGCTGGGCATTACCACCTTCGACGCCGAGTTTCCCTACCGTGTGGGTATTCACCAGAGTTGCCACGGGCAGCGCGGTCTGCGGCTCGGCACCGACTCCGAGCAGTCGCCGAGCCGGGAAGGACA
>JBBRUB010000487.1:0-3985 GCA_038248175.1 Cytophagales bacterium
CGATAAAACCAAACGCATTCATCTGGTTTTTACCATTACCGACGCCACCCGGCAGAGCGGTTGCCAACTGCTGGTGTTCAAACCCAAACCCCGCCAGTTTTCGGGCGCGGGCTACAAAACGATGGGCGACATGATGATGCCCGGTCTGGCTCAAAGTCAGCGTGAACAGCAACAGGCCATGCAGCAGCAACAGGCCGACGATAATCAGGAAGAGGACGCGCAACTCCGGGCGTTGCTGGCCCAGAAGCGCAAACTTATGAATGAACTGCAACAGAAAGCCATGGACGGTATGGCCAATGCCGCTATGTTCAACGACGTAGCCGAAATAAGCCGCACCGCCAATAAAATGGCCGCTGAAACTGATAATGAGTATCGGTTGGCCAACATAGAACTAAGCATCGAGGAACGGCGGCTGCAAATCCAGCTCAACGATATGCAGGGGGAGGGAGCCGCTGAACAACGAGCCAGAATCCGCCGGAAAATGGCCTGTATTCCCCGCCAGCGTGATATTTATACCCGCCAGCGAAGCGAACTCAATGCGCTGAAAAAGAAATACCCCAAACCCGAAGACGCTTATGATTATATGGAGAAAGCCGGTGCCGTAAAAGCCCGGTACATGATCGAATTAACCCAAAGCTGTCCCGAATAAGCCGATGAAAAAACTATCTACCTTGGCAGGGCTGCTGTTGTTACTGCTTTGTTCATTTCCTGTTCTGGCCCAGATTGGTATGGGGGGCATTCCGCACCCGTCGGCGGTGCTGGATCTGAAATCGTCAGCCAACGATAAGGCGTTTTACCCACCCCGGCTCACGACGGTTCAGCGGAAAGCCATTGCCCAGCCCCAGGCCGGTGCCTTTGTGTATGACACCGACAAAAGTGCCATGTTCCTCTACGATGGCCAGCGGTGGCTACCCCTCCTAACCGGCGACCCCAACACCGTACCGCTTAGTGTGCGGACCGCCAGCGACGGGTTTCAGGGCGATGCCCTCGGCACCAGTGTGGCTATTTCGGGAGACTATGCCGTGGTAGGTGCGCCTTTGAAACTCATTGGCGGTAACGGCCAGCAGGGTGCCGCCTATATTTTCAGGCGCACGGCCAACGGCTGGACCGAGCAAACCCGGCTCACGGCCAGTAACGGGACTTCGTTCGACAGTTTTGGGGCCAGCGTAGCTATCTCGGGCAATTCCGTAGTGGTGGGGGCACCGGCAAAAACAATCAGCGGAGCGTCCAGTCGCGGAGCCGTCTACACATTTTTCCGGTCGGGCGAGGTCTGGAATCAGGTGCAGCAGTTGAGCAGTACCGACCCGGCAGCATCCGATACCTTTGGATTCAGCGTAGCCATTTCGCCAACTTACGTAGTAGTGGGGGCTTCAAGAAAAACTATTGGCACCAACACCCGGCAGGGCGCGGTTTATGTTTTCTCGATTGCGGGTTCCTCAACGGCTGGTCCGGTCTGGAGTCAGGACCAGCGTCTGACCGCCACCGACGGGGCCACTACCGATGAGTTCGGGAGCAGCGTCGCTATTTCGGGTACGTCTATTCTGGTAGGTGCGCCCCGAAAAACCGTTCTCGGTAACGCCAACGAAGGAGCCGCTTATGTGTTTCTGCGCAGTACGTTTTCGGTCTGGATTCAGCAGATACGGTTAGTCACTGCCAATGCCGCGAATGCCTATTTTGGCACCGCCGTAGCTATTGCCGGCGACCGGGCCGTAGTGGGTGCCTATGGAAAAGCCATATCGGGCAATGCTGGCCAGGGGGTGGCTTACGTTTACTTGCGCACGAGCGGAAACTGGGCTGTAACCCACACGTTAGCCACCCCGGATAATGCCGCTGGTGATTCATTTGGATACAGTGTTGCCATTCAGGGCGATTATGTGTTGATTGGTGCCCCTAACCGGGACAACAACGGCACGAGCAATCAGGGAGCCGTGTATCTGTTTCAGTTCTCCAGGCCCGAAACCATTCGCCCTATTTTTACCGACACCAGCCTGGCGAATACCAATAACGGTAGAGCCGTTGCTCTCGACAATGGCCGCTACCTTGCGGGCGGGCCGGGGGCTGAGGACGGCCAGGGTAAAGTGAGTTTCGGCACACTTGACAATTAAATCTACTTCTTAAAAACAGTTCTATTTACCAAACCAGTAAAACCACTATCCCCGATGAAAACACTCTTCCTCATTCCTGCCCTCGCCCTGCTAATGGCCTGTGGCGGCAATACCAAAACCAGCTCTACCGACGCCAGCACCACTACGGCTTCCGTGGCTGACCTGTCTGAAGCCGAAAGCAGCGGCCCCGGCACGGGAAAATGCCTGCTCACGTACCAGACCAAAATGGACGAAGCCCTGCCGCTGGCTACCATCAAAAAACACTACCCCGGCGATATGAGCAAGGCCGAACTTGAGTACCGAAAGTCGGAGAAATACCCAAACCGCGACACCTATAAGTACGAGTGGGAAAGCGGCAAAACGATTACCCATGAGGTCATGGGTATGAAAGTAAACGTGCCGGAGATGTACGAAATCGGGCTGGAATGGATCGAGGTAGTCGAAGAAAAATACGCCCCCGACCCGGTGAAGGCTTTTTACCAGATGTACCACACCCCCACGCCCGAAGAACTGGCTCAAACAAAGGCGTACCTCGATAAACAGTTGGGTAAAGAAATGGCCAAAAAAGGCATGACCTCCAGCGGGGAGAAAAAAGCAGGGAAAGACTTAGCGGGAGGCATCATGAACCGGAAAATCGAATTTCAGCAATTTTCGGGCCTGGGTGATGCTGCGTCGTGGAGCGTGCCGGACAATGAACTGAACGTACTGGCGGGCCGCACCAAGTTCCGCGTCATTGCCAGAGCCAGCCCCGACAATGCCGCCAATCTCGAATTAGCCAAAAAGCTGGCTGGCGAAGTTTTGGCCAAGTGTAAGTAAACCCCACACAATCTCATGAAAAAATCACTCCTGCTTCTACTCGTTCTGTTCCTGACCCAAACCACTCAGGCTCAGGACTGTGGCTCTTATTTTGTGTTTCGGAAAGGCCAGAAATTTGAACTGACCAGTTACGACAAAAAAGACAAGGTAGCCGCCCTGCTCAAATACGAAGTCCTTGATTACAAACCCGTCAACGGCGGCACATCACTGGTGTTCAACGTCGAAACCTATGACCCCAAAGGCACCCTCTTGGTTAAGGGACAGTCGGCGGGCAAGTGCGTCAACGGCAGTTACTACACCGACGTGACCAATGTCAGTTCGGCGATGGTCCCGAAAGCGGCCAACATGACCGTCGATATTTCGGGCGATCAGCTCGTGTACCCAACCCCGCTCAACCCCGGCGATAAACTCAAAGATGCTTCGTACAGCATAAAGTCGGGTATGCAGGGCGGCATGACGCTGATGACTCTCAATGTGAACATCGTTGACCGGAAAGTGGCGGGCATGGAAACCATTACGACGCCGGTTGGCTCGTTTGAGTGTACCAAAATTACCTACACCATGAACATGCGTTTTATGGGCAACCGCAGTGTGAACTGCGTAGAGTATCTGGCTAAAGGTGTGGGCGTGGTGAAGTCAGAGCAGACCGACGACAAAGGCCGCAAACAGTCGTCGATGATGCTGACCAAACTGGAAAAGTAGCCTGCCATGTGTATCCGAACCTTCCTCTTTTCATTGCTCGTCTGTTCAACTGCCGTTGCGCAAAAGCCCATAAAATTCAGTGAACAGTTGACATATTCGTACACCAAAAATGGCAAGTCTGCCGAAACGAGCGTATATCTGGACCGCAAAACCTCGACCTGGCTTTTTACGAACGATGACACTTTTGGCGGCACAGCCGGGGGCTTAGCGTTTGTGGTGGCTTACCCCAGCGGTACGTACCTATTCTGCGGCACCGACGACGTTGGCATAAATTCCTGCCAGCGATACCGCACAAAAGCCGTTCCCGGACAGGTAACGAAAACGTTCGGCAAACCAACGGGCAAACGTAACGTCTTCGGCAA
>JBBRUB010000488.1:0-3979 GCA_038248175.1 Cytophagales bacterium
GCAGGGGATGTAGGTTGGTCCGGTACGCCGACGCGGCTCCTGACCGACCTACACAAACAACACCCCCATTCCCGATGTTAACTGATACACCATTTACGAAAAGCTCCCGCTCAAATGACCCGATTACGCCTGTTCTGGCAAGTGCCTGCCACGCTGTTTATTGCCGTACTGCTTGTGTTTATAGTCAGCGAAATCGCGGTGGCCTGTCCCAGCAAACGCATCAAGGATATTCCTTACAAAGCCGCCGATGCCCCCGGTTTCAGCGCCGAACGGAATGTACTGGACGTTTATACGCCGAAGAAAAAAGGCAATGCACCCCTGCCCGTCGTGGTATTCATTCACGGCGGTAACTGGGACAGCGGCAGTAAAAATATCTACTGGTTCATTGGTCGTCGGCTGGCTAAGCAGGGCGTAGTGGCCGTAGTTATCAACTACCGGCTTTCGCCAGAGGTGATGGTTCCGGCCATGGCCGACGACTGCGCCCGCGCCGTATTGTGGACTACACAGCACATTGGCGAGTACGGGGGCGACCCCAGCCGGATTTACGTCATGGGCCACTCGGCGGGGGGCGGTCTGGCCGCGCTGCTGACCGTAAAAGACGACTTGTTTACGAACCTTGGTTTGCCGAAAAATCCCGTAAAAGGAGCTATCCTGGACGACCCTGCCGGACTGGACATGGCCGATTACCTACAGAAGATGCAGTATCCCAACGATGAGCAATATCTGACATCATTTGGTAAAGACCCGGCGGTATGGCGGTCGGTGTCGCCGATGTATTTTCTTGAAAAGAGCGACCCGACCATGCTGATTTACATCGGTGGTCGCTCGTACCCCAGCATTATCGACGCTGGTCAGGTGTTCGATAAAAAACTCACGATGCTGGACGTCCCGCACGAGTACACGCGCATACCGGGCAAAAAACACGTGGCGATGGTGACGCAACTACTCTGGAAGAATAACCTCATCTATAAAGACCTGCTGAAACTGGTAGGTGCTAAATCGTAACGTTAGAAATCATGACAGAAGCAGAAAAACCCCAGAATCACATCCGCACCGCACTTATTACGGGCGGCTCGAAAGGCATTGGCTACGGCGTAGCCGAAAAACTCGTGACCGAAGGCGTGAAAGTGGCTATCACCAGTAGGTCGTCGGTGGCGGCAGAACTGGCCGCAGCTAAACTCAACGAAATAAAACCTGGCTACGCTATGGGAATAGCCGCCGATGTGCGCGATCTGGCATCGCAGCAAGCGGTGGTCGATGCAATGGTGAAGCAGTGGGAACGGCTCGACTACGTCATTGCCAACGCGGGCGTGGGCCATTTTGCGCCTATTCAGGAACTGACGCCGGAACAGTGGCAGGAAACCCTCGATATTAACCTGACGGGGGTGTTCAACTCGGCCAAAGCGAGTGTTGCCGAACTCAAAAAAACAGGGGGTTTCTTCATCTCGATAGCCAGTCTGGCCGGTACGAACTTCTTCGAGAAAGGCTCGGCTTACAATGCCAGTAAATTCGGACTGGTGGGTTTTACGCAGGCCATCATGCTCGATTTACGGAGCGACGGCATCCGGGTCAGTACGATTATGCCCGGCTCGGTCGCTACCGAATTTGCCGACCATACGCCCACCGACGCCGACGCCTGGAAAATCCAGCCCGAAGACATCGGCGAACTGGTGTATGATCTCCTCAAGATGAACCCACGCACCCTGCCCAGCAAGATTGAAGTGCGCCCCTCGCGGCCCGGCGGGAAGTAAGCTGATTTTTTGGCAGCATGACAAAAGATACCCTGCTGTTTACCAAGTCAAAACCGGCCTGTCTGTCTTTTCGATTGATGAGCCGGTTTTTGTTTTAGCCAGATTACATGCGGGTGAAGGCAAGATAATTGCCGTTGCACAAAGTCTGTATAGACGTATATCTTTACGGCCATGAATGATACTACAATTACCCGTGCTGGGGAGCAGGACATCCCTGCCCTGAATACGCTGATTAATAGTGCCTACCGGGGCGACAGTTCTCGCCGGGGCTGGACTACCGAAGCCGACCTATTCGACGGTATCCGCACCAGCGAAGAAGCACTCGGCGAAATGCTCCAGAAACCGGCGGCTACAATATTGAAATACGAACGGGCGGAGGAGTTGCTGGGCTGTGTCTATCTCGAACAGCGCGATAATAGCCTGTATCTCGGTATGCTGACTGTGTCGCCCGATGCGCAGACGGGCGGTATTGGCAAGGAACTTATGGCAGCCGCCGAGCAACTGGCCCACGACAAACACTGCCGGGCCATGACCATGACGGTGCTGCCCCAACGCGCTGAACTCATTGCTTTTTACGAACGGCGTGGCTACCAGCCCACCGGCCAAACCGAACCCTTCCCGATGGAGGATTCGCGCTTCGGCCTGCCCAAAGTGCCGCTGTCGTTTATTGTTATGGAGAAAGCATTGTGAAAAACCTGTAACCCGTTCATGACAATGAAGTCAATTTGCTTTCTGTTCCTTTTATTTCCGCCCATGGCCAACGCGCAGTCGTCCGTTCCGGTAGTAACTACCTACCAGCCGCCCACGTTTGCCGATGCTGACCGGCTGGCAAAACTCAGCGCTACGTTTCCGCTGGTTGAAAAGTTGTTTCACGAGCAGGCGAAGCGCAACCACTATCCGGGTACGGCATTTGGGATTATGCTGGATGGCAAACTGGTCTATTCCGGTGCGTTTGGGTATGCCGATATGGCCAAAAAAACGCCCGCTACTACGCAGTCGCTGTTTCGGGTTGCGTCGATGACCAAAAGTATTACCGCCATGGCTATTCTCAAACTGCGAGATAGCGGCAAACTCCGGCTCGACGACCCCGCTGAGCAGTACATTCCCGAACTCAAAACGCACAAGTACCTCACCGCCGACGCCCCCCGCATCACCGTCCGCAACTTGCTGACTCACTCGGCGGGCTTCCCTGAAGACAACCCCTGGGGCGACCGCCAACTGGCCGACTCCGACGCAGATTTACTCGCGCTGATAAAAAACGGGCTGTCGAACGCCAACGCGCCGGGTGAGACTTACGAGTACAGCAACCTCGGGTTTGCCATGCTGGGGCGCATTATCACGGTGGTGTCGGGTAAGTCCTATCAGCAGTACATCACCGACGAGATTCTGAAACCCCTCGGCATGACCCACACCATCTGGAACTACGCCGACGCCCCCGCCGGGAAACTCGCCCTCGGCCACCGCTGGCTCGATGGCAAATGGATTGATGAACCACTATTGGCCGATGGCTCGTGGGGCGCGATGGGTGGGTTGATCACGTCGATTGAGGATTTCAGCAAGTACGTTGCCTTCCAGCAGGACGCGTGGCCCCCGCGCAGCGACGCGGACAATCCCGTTCTCAAGCGCAGCTCCCGGCGCGAGATGCAGCACCCCTGGATGTTCTCGAACCTGTCGGCGGGGACGTGTCCGGTCACGAGTGCGTATGGCTACGGGCTGGGTTGGGGCCGCAACTGCACGGGGCGCGTTACGGTGGGCCATAGTGGCGGTTTGCCGGGGTTTGGCAGTCAGTGGCGGATCCTGCCCGACTACGGCCTGGGCGTGATTTCCTTTGCTAACCTGACCTACGCTAATATGGGGCAGGTAAATCAGGCCGTTATCGACACCATACTGTCGGTCAGTAAGTTGCAGCCTCGTCAGTTACCGGTCTCGCCCGTTCTGGCGCAGCGAAAAGCGGACTTGGTCAAGCAGTTACCCAATCTTGCCAGTGCCGAAATAAGCGGTATTTTCGCGGAGAATTTCTTTCCCGACAAGTCCGTCACGACTCGCCGGAAGGTGCTGGACAACCTGTATGCTAAAACCGGGAAAATCAGCCGGGTAGGGGAGTTGCAGTCCGAAAACCAGCTGCGCGGCCATTTTCTGCTGTACGGCGAACGAGGCAACATCGACGTTTTCTTCACCCTCACTCCGGAGACTCCGGCCCTGATCCAGCAACTGGACTTCCGGGAAGC
>JBBRUB010000489.1:0-3963 GCA_038248175.1 Cytophagales bacterium
GCTACCGGCAAAGTTGAACGGATTAAGCGAAAACCAGAATGCCACCGACAGCACCGCCAGCAGCAATACCGGCCTGCGCATAAACCAGCTGGGTTCGTGAACCGCCTGTAACGGAGTTGTCTCGTTTCGGTACGTTCCGAAGAAGATCAGTCGCCACTGCCGGGCCATATAGACCGCCGTCAGCGCGGATGACAGCAACAGTAAAACGGGAATCACCGATAACAATATCCCCGCAAACGGTACCGTTGCCGATACCGCCGACCAGCCAAAGGCTCCGCCCAGGATCGCTTCTTTCGACAAAAAGCCCGACAGCAGCGGCACACCCGACAACGCAGCCGCGCAAATGGTATAGCTGACAAACGTAACCGGCATGATACGACGCAGCCCGCCCATCTGACGCATATCCTGCGCGTTCACAGCGTGAATAATTGACCCGGCACTCAGAAACAGACCAGCTTTAAAAAACGCGTGGGTCAGCAGATGGAACATGGCCCCACCTACGTTGCCCATTCCCATTGCAGCCACCATCAGCCCCAGTTGCGAAACCGTTGAGAAGGCCAGCACTTTTTTGATATCAGTCTGAAAAAGGGCCGAATACCCACCCCACAGCGTTGTAATGGTACCAACGAGCGTAATGATAATTAGTGCGTTGGGCGATAGCAGCGGATGAATGCGGGCCAGCAGAAACACCCCGGCGGCTACCATCGTGGCCGCATGCAGCAACGCCGACACAGGCGTGGGGCCTTCCATAGCGTCGGGCAGCCAGGACAGCAGCGGAAACTGCGCCGACTTGCCCACGCAACCCATGAACAGACACAAACCCACCACCGTTGGCGGCACCGCAAACGCCCCAATACCAGACAGCTCAACCAGATCGAGCGTATCGAAATAGTAGTACGTCAGAAAAATGCCGAGCAAAAGCCCCATATCGCCCACGCGGTTCATCAGGAACGCTTTTTTAGCCGCCTGGCCCGCAGCGGGCCGGTCGGCGTAAAAGCCAATGAGCAGGTACGACGCCAGCCCAACCAGTTCCCAGAACACGTATAGTACCAGCAGGTTACCGGCCAGCAGAATACCAAGCATGGCCCCCACGAAGAGTTGCAGATACGCGAAATAGCGGGAGAGCCGGGAGTCGTCGTGCAGGTATGACAGCGAATAGATCTGCACCAGCAGGGCCACAAAATGCACCAGCACCAGCATAAGCGCGGCTAGCCCATCGAGCCGGAACGTAACCGGAAACGATACGTCCGACAGCGTGGCCCAGGTGCTTTGCAGGGTAAGAGACTGATTGGTCAGCAGCAGCCAGATGGACAGCAACAGCCCCGATCCCGTCAGCCCCACCGCCAGTCTTCCCGCTACCTGCCTGCCCGACGCCCATACCACCAGAAACCCGGCAAAGGGCAGCAACAGCAGCACGGCAAGCAAAAATGGGGGTGTCATTCGGAAGCAAATTCTAATTGGGGAGCGCAAATATCCCCATTCGGGCGGGCGAAACCAATACGTTTAGTCCGTTTTGAGCCAGCCCGTCAGGCTTAGCCGCTCACGGGTGGCGGGCAGGACCTCGTGTTCGAGCCGCGCACTCTCAAAACACACCAGCCGACCGCCCAGCGGCAAAATGGTTTCGGTACGTTCGGCACCGTCGGCGTTGAGCAGGTAGAGGGCCAGTTGCCCGCCGTCGGTGGGTTGCCAGTCGGGGTTGAGGTAGCAAATGACCGAGAGTTTCCGGCGCGAATCGGTGCGAAACCGGTCGAGATGGCGTTTGTAGAACGTGCCAGTTGGGTACAGGGCGTAGTGAAACTCACAATCTCGCAGACCGAGGTAACACGTCTGATTCACGTACTGCATAAACTCGCCGATGCGGCTGAGAAATGCGGTTTCTTCGGCAGTAGCACCGGCTTCGTTAAGCCACATAATCTCATCGCCCCGGATAGCCTGTTCGATGAGGATAACCTGCTGATTACCAGTACCCGCTTCGCGAAACTGCCCGGCCTGTTTACGGTAGCGCAGTTGCCGGGCCAGGGCTATTACGTCGGCAGGACTCAGAAAGTCGTCGGCAACGCCATAGCCATCGGTCAGGATGCCGTCGATGACTGATTCAAAGCGTGAGTTTTTAGAATCGGAACTTTCAAAACGTGAGTTTTTAGAATCGAAGTTCATTCAGTTCGTCCAGCTGAACAGTTTTGTGGTGACGATATACCTGAAGCACAATGGCCAGGGCAACGGCAGATTCGGCTGCGGCTACCACCATCACAAACAACGCCAGCATCTGCCCCTGAATTCGGTTGGGGTCATACTGACTAAACACGGCTAAGTTGATATTAACGGCATTGAGCATCAACTCGATACCCATCAACACCACGATAACGTGCCGTTTCAGCAGCACAATGGCCAGCCCAATACTGAACAGTGCAGCCGCAACAATAAGAAATAAATAACTGTCTATCATAGCTTAGGATGAACCGGCTTATTTATCGCTGTAGTGCCCTTTACAGGAAACAATATAAACAGTGTCATCATCTACTTTATACACAAGGCGGTGTTCGTCTGTGATTCGGCGCGACCAATAATTGCGAAGTTCTTTACCCTTCAATGGCTCCGGTTTACCAGTTCCCGTGAAAGGAGTTCGGGAACACTCTTCAACCAGATCGGTGATCTTTTTGGCTAATTTCTCGTCGGCCTGAATCCACTCGCTGAGTTGTTCAAATGCTTTTCAGGAATTACGCGAACTCGCGTGATTTCATCGAGCGAGTTCGCGTAATTCCTGAAGTGACAGCGTAACGCCTTTACCCTGCGCAAACTCTTCCTCCGCTTCCTGAATCACCTGACCTAGTGAAACGTCAGTCGGCTCCTCAATTTTGAAGTCGGCTCCGATAAGACGTGCGAAACGTCGGATTGCGTTGATTTTATTTTCGGTCGTTCTAAGCCGAATCTCTATCATCTGCATGATTCAGTGAATTTTTGAGTTTTCTCAAAGTAGAAGAATAACCAGTTTCCGCACATAGCAGTAACGCTCCTCTTGATAACAAGGGTTCATTACTGATTATCAGCCGTTTTTCGCCCTGCCAGATGCGTTGCGCCCACGCGTGCGGCCAACAGCAGGATACCAATAATCTCGAAGGGAACCAGATACTCGGGCATGAGTTGCATACCAACCCGCGTTACAGTACTCTCCCACCCAACGGGTTGCTGCAACAGGACAAACGATGACCGCGCCAGCAGCGAATACAATGTTACGAATATTCCACCCGCCACCAGCAGCGTCATTAGCCACGAACTACGCAATCGGTTGAGCGACGGGACGCGGTTAGGTTGCTGACTGTCGGCGTTGGTTTTAACGTCCGGTTTATGGGTAAGCATGACGCCGAAAATAACCAGCACCAGCACTCCGCCTACGTAAACCATAATCTGCGCAACGGCCAGAAAGTCAGCACTTGTCAGCACAAACAGACCCGCTACGCCCAACAGGGTCAATAGCAGAAAGAAGGCCGCATACATCACATTTTTGGTCAGCAACACAGCTAACCCACCACCCAACACCAGCGCGGCAAATCCGTAAAACGTTAGCTGTATCATACCACGTCGGGGTTTTGTTCGCCATCGGTGGTGGGTGGCAGGGTCGGTTTCGGTTTTGCCGTGGGGCGGAAGACCGGGCGTTTGACAGCGGGCGTTACTTCTTCCGGGCTGCGGGTTTCCACCCGCGCTGCGGCAGCTTTGGCGGCTTCTTTTTCGCGAACGAACTGCTCGTACAACGTCCGTTTTTCGTCGGCTTCGGCGGGGGTCAGTTCGGCAAAGCTATACGTGAGTTTGCCAAGTTCGTACTCACTGTAGTCAAATTTCTTGTCCATCGTCAGGCATTCCGTCGGGCAAACTACCGTGCACAGGCCACAATAGCAGCACTTGGCCATGTCGATGTCGAACGTAGCAGCATACAACCGAATCGGCGACCCGTCCGACGCGCGTCCC
>JBBRUB010000490.1:0-3953 GCA_038248175.1 Cytophagales bacterium
GTTGGGCGGGTTGAGTAGGGGGCTGGCGGTGCTGTTTTTGGGGTCTTGGTGGGCGACTACCCCACCCCCCCCCCTCCCCCGAAGGGAGGGGCCAAAACCCGTCGCGTCCAGACGCCCCTCCCTTCGGGGGAGGGGTTGGGGTGGGGTATTCGCCCACCAATACCCCAAAAACAGCACCGCCAGCCCCGTAATCAACCAGCCAAACTCCTGACGCGGCACGTAGTATGCCAGGGCCAGGTAAATAATCAAGGAGAGAAAAATCCAGAAAAAATAGCGAAACAACGGGCGGGCATTGCTCATGAGACCGCCGAAACCCGCCAGCCCCCGGCATGAACGAGCGAGTAGATGAACACCATGCCGAAGCCAACCATAAGCATGATGTGCAGGAAAAACATTCGGAAATCGTGGACGTAAAACGCCAGCCCCAACCCGCCCAGAAAGTATAGCATCAGCACGCCCTCGGCCAGCGTAAGCCAGCTTACTTTCCGGCTTACGTATTTGTTGGCCGCCCAGCTATCAGTAGCTGCTTTAACGTTGAACTTCGGCGTCCGCACAAACGGTGTTTTTCTACCCATGTAACCCTCCATAACGGCAATGGTATTGTGCAGCGACAGACCCATCATCAAACTTGAATACATGGGAAAATACCAGCCCAGCTTTGCCGGATTTTTGCGTTTCAGCAGCCAGAACGGAACGCCGTAGAACGACAGCAGGATAAGCAGATTGAACTGAAACAGATTGATAATAAAGAACGCCCACTCCCACTCCGGGTGGCGGCTGCGCACGTAAATTAACGGGACGCTCATTACGCCCAGTATCAGCACCAGAACAAACGTAGCACTGCTGAACAGGTGATAAAAGGCGTGGATTTTTGCACCCAGCGATACATCCGGCGATTTCAGCACCCGCCAGATCAGCTTGCGGGCGCACTCGGCGGCTCCTTTCATCCAGCGGTACTGCTGCGACTTAATGGCGTTCATGGCCACGGGCAGTTCGGCGGGCGAGCCAACGTCTTCGCGATACACAAACTTCCAGCCGCGCAGCTGAGCACGGTAGCTCAGGTCGAGGTCTTCGGTGAGGGTGTCGCTCTGCCAGCCACCCGCGTCAGCAATGGCCGTTTTGCGCCAGACCCCCCCCGTGCCGTTGAAGTTGGCCAGAAACCCAGCCGCGTATCGCCCGCTTTGCTCGATAGTAAAGTGTGCGTTCAGCCCAAACGCCTGCAACTGGGTCATGAGCGAGAAGTCTTCGTTGAGATGTTCCCAGCGGCTCTGCACAATGGCCACCTTAGGATCAGCAAAGTGCGGTATGGTGTTGAGCAAGAAGTCCGGGTCGGGCAGAAAATCAGCGTCGAAAATGGCAATGAATTCACCTTTGGCAATGGTCAGCCCGTTGGCCAGCGCACCGGCTTTAAAGCCCGTCCGTTCGGGTCGTCGCACGTGCGTGATGTCGAGGCCCTGCTGCTGGTACTCCGCCACTTTAGCGGCAATGACGGCCACGCTCTCGTCGGTCGAGTCGTCTAAGAGTTGAATGTCGAGTTTGTTGGCGGGATAGTTGAGTTTGGCCACCGCGTCGATGAGCCGCTCCACCACGTAGAGTTCGTTATAGACCGGTAGCTGCACCGTGACGCGGGGCAGATCGGGACGACTGATGTCGGCCCGCGTAATCATGTCCCGGCGTTTCTGTTTCGAGCGCAGGTAGAT
The DNA here is from genome assembly GCA_038248175.1 of Cytophagales bacterium. Lineage (GTDB taxonomy): Bacteria > Bacteroidota > Bacteroidia > Cytophagales > Spirosomataceae > Spirosoma. The sequence goes on from JBBRUB010000490.1 coordinate 1,701, forward strand.
GATAATCAGGCTTAGCTGACCGCAATTGTAAAGAAACAACAACAACAGAGCCAGCCCGTATATAATCAGCACAGATGCTTCCATTTCAGTCATCGTCATCGGTTGTCGTTCGCTACGCTGTCATTTGTCGTCACTTCCTGCCTTGAGCAATGAACAACTACGAATGACAACCAATGGCTATACGTGACAACCAATTACCAGTATTTAAAAATCGTTGTAATAATCTTGTACCCTGCCCCAACCGCGCCTTTTACCGTTCCCGATATTTTGGAGAAGCCGATGCGCTTCCGGTAGCTGACCGGTACTTCCTTTATCCGTAACCTCTGCTTTGCCGCTTTGAGTTGCATCTCTACCGTCCAGCCGTAGGTTGTATCCTGCATGTCGAGAGCTAACAAACTGTCGAACCGAATAGCCCGAAACGGCCCCAGGTCGGTGTAGCGAACGCCGTATATCCAGTGCATCAGCGTCGTAGCGAGCCAATTACCAAACACCTGCGGAAACGTCATCGACCCACTCTCCCGCTGCCCCAACGCCCGCGAACCAATCACCAGATCAGCGTCGCCAGCCAGAATTGGCTCCACTACCTGCGTCATCTCGCCGGGGTAATCCGAATAGTCAGCGTCGATAAAAACGATAATGTCGGGCTTTTGTTGGCGGTTTTTAGCATAGGCGATACCCCGCAAACAGGCGCGTCCGTAGCCCTGAATGGGTTCGTTCAGGACGGTGGCTCCGGCGCGGGCGGCCTCTACGGCGGTTTGGTCATTGGAGTTGTTGTTGACCACCACGACCTCATCAGTCAGGCCAGGCGGAATATCGCGAACTACGTTACCGACCGAGTTTTCTTCATTGAAGGCTGGAATAATGACAAGAATAGATTGGGCAGGCATGAATCGGATTAGTGGGCATGACCCCAAAGGTAAGCCCCGGATTCCGATAGAAAAGTCCTATACTTGACGCATGGAAATATCCTTCATCGGGGCGGGCAATCTGGCCTGGCACCTGGCACCGGCCCTCGAAAACGCCGGACATCACATCAACGAGGTTTATAGCCGTCAGCTTACCCACGCCCGGCAGTTGGTCAGCAACCTCTACGATGCCCACACCCATGCCAGCCTGAACCTGGCCGACAGTGGCTCGCGGCTGTTCGTTCTGGCCGTTCCCGACGATGCCATCGAGACCGTTTGCCAGCAACTGGTCCTGCCCGAAAACGCCCTGCTCGTGCATACGTCGGGTAGTGTGGCCCTGTCATCACTCGAAAACTGGACGCGGGTGTATAGCGACGTACCCGTTCAGACCGGCGTCTTTTACGCCCTTCAGACGTTCACCAAAGAGCAGTCGTTTATGTCGTTCGAGCGCGTTCCTGTCTGCGTAGAAGGGAGTGACGAATTAGTTGAAGAAACTCTGGTCGAGCTGGCGCAGCAACTCAGCGACACGGTTTACGTGCTACCCTCGCCCGAACGGCAGCGTTTGCACCTGTCGGCGGTTTTTGCAGCCAATTTCACCAACCACCTGCTCAGTATCAGCCACGACCTTACCGCCGACCTCGGTATATCCTTCGAAACACTGCACCCGCTCATTTCCGAGACTATACGTAAGGCACTGGCGGCCGGCAGCCCCGCCGATGTACAGACTGGCCCCGCCCGCCGGGGCGACCTCGGCACCATTGAAAGTCACCTGAGTTTACTGGAAGACCAGCCCCGCCTTTCGGAAATCTATCAGGTACTAACCAGCAATATTCAACGGGTCTATCGTTGATAAATAGCACGGTACCTTTCAAAAATCAGGCAACCTGATTTACGTCAGGAATGTTTTGCTGAAAACAATCTAATTTTGAGCCAATTACGTTTATAGGGTAATATGTAGTGCCAACTAAAACTGGCCTGACTTCTTACCACCGTGCTTTATTTAACTGAAACTGTGTCTGCTAACCGTTATCTGACTCAATTGCTGCTCAAGCCTTTCCGCTCTGGATTGACCTCTGCCGCCGAGCGCGACGAACTCGACGAGTGGCTGGCCGAAGACCCCGACATTGCTGCAGATATGCAGGACGTGGAAGCAGGTCTGGAAACGTTTCTGCAAAAAAATGCCGTGCCGCCCCCGCCAAACGTATCGTCGGCTATCTGGCAGCGCATTGGCGGCACCGACATTCAAAAACATGAGCCACAGCCGCATTACGCGCCCCCTGCATCGGACCCAACCCGGTCGGGTTACGTTGATGTGGAGGTGAGCGATACGCACATGCGGGTGCATAAA
>JBBRUB010000491.1:0-3939 GCA_038248175.1 Cytophagales bacterium
CTCCAGCTGATGCTCCAGATCAGAGTATAGCGACTGATTCAAAACTTTTTTCATGGCTCCAATGGCCTGTGTTGGTGCACTCACGTAATAATCGACGGCTTCAGCTACGGCAGCATCCAGTTCATGTGAAGATACCGACCGGCTGACCAGGCCAATTCGGTCTGCTTCGGGACCATAGACCCGTCTGCCGGTGCTGCAAAGGTCAAACGCCAACTGCGGCCCTACCAGCCGGGGCAGGAAAAACGTGGAACCCGCGTCGGGCATCAGGCCGATGTTGACGAATATCTGACTAAAATACGCATGATCGGTGCATATAACCAGATCGCAGGCCAGCGCGAGCGAACAGCCCGCACCCGCTGCCACGCCGTTTACGCGCCCCACAATGGGCTTGGGCAGGTTGCGCATAGCCAATATCATGGGGTTATATGTGGCCCGTAAGGATGCGCCGAGGTTTATACTATCCGTGCCGCCCGTTGTAGCCGCGTCAGCGAATCCTTCTTTTAAATCGGCACCGGAACAGAACGCTTTGTCGCCCGCGCCGGTCAGGACTACCACCCGAACGTCATTGTCAGTACCGGAGGCTTCTATGGCGTTGGTAATGTCGGCAATCAGTCCGGGACTAAGGGCATTATAGACCTTCGGACGGTTCAGCGTGATTCGGCAAACGCCATTGACGGTTTCAGATGTGAGGTTTTCGTACATACGTGTCTTTTTTAACACAGAGGAACACAGGTTTAGACAGAGAGACAGAGAGTAGCAAAGAGAAAAGATTAGGAAAGGACTCTGTTTGCTCTGTGCAAACCTCTGTTCCTCTGCCGCACCGGCGTACCGGTTAAACTTTAAATAAAGGCCAGTACCGCTGCTAGACTCACTACCAGCCCCAGTCCCAAACCGGCTCCGATCTGCGCAGGAGTGTGCGCGTTGAGCCGCAGCCGGGCACTCGATATAAATCCGGCCAGTAAGACCAGCAAAAGCAACGGCCAGAATAACTCGGTAATTCCCTGTTCAAGCATTAGTCCGGCGGTGCCGCCCATCACGCCACCAATACCTACCGCATGAGCACTGATCTGCCAGGACAGACTGATGATGCCCACCAACAGGATGGAAACGGCGATACTACCCAGTAATACGGCTATTTCAGGAGCCACCAATGATACCATCTGCATTTGGAAACCAAATAGATACGTCAGAAATCCGTAGATGAGGGCGGTAAGAAAGTAAGGCAACCGACGGTCGGCGAGGGTTTCGAGTTGCATGCTTTGTATGTACCCCGTTCGGGCGAGGTAGAATACCAGCAATGATGGAACGGCAAACGTGCCAATGAAGATTACGAAGAGCAAACTCAGCCGCAGCGACGGCGAAAAGGCATCTACACCTACCGCGCCGGGTGCCAGAAACAGCAACAGACCGAACAGCAGCGTCGGCATCAGCAGCGGGTGTAGAACAACCGACAGGAAACGGGCAAAAGACGTAGTCAAGGATTAGTGAAGATCAGCTGTCGTGTGCAAAAATACTGATTGCTAACCGTTCTTCACTCTACGTTCTTCATTCATAATTCTTTTCTGAGTCGCGCTACCGGGATGTTTAGCTGCTCGCGGTATTTAGCCACGGTTCGGCGGGCGATATTATAGCCCCGGTCGTTCAGGATTTTTTCGAGTTTATCGTCCGAAAGCGGCTGTAGCTTGGGTTCTTTGTCGATCAGGTCGCGCAGGATGTTTTTGACCTCGCGGCTGCTGACGTCTTCGCCCGAATCGGTGGCAATGCCTTCGGAAAAGAAATACTTGAGCGGATAGATGCCAAACTCGGTCTGTACGGCCTTGCTATTGGCCACCCGCGATACCGTCGAAACGTCCATATCAATCAGCGTGGCAATATCTTTCAGAATCATGGGCCGCAGCCTGGATTCGTCGCCGGTTAGGAAGAAATCATACTGGAAGCGCACAATAGCGTTCATGGTGCGGAGCAGGGTATGCTGCCGCTGCTTAATGGCATCAATGAACCACTTGGCCGCGTCGAGCTTTTGCTTCACGAACGAGACTGTTTCGCGCATGTTCTTGCTTTGCTTGCTGCTCTTGTCATACGTATCGAGCATGTCGGCAAAGGAACGGCTGATACGTAGTTCAGGGGCGTTTTTCGCGTTCAGCGTCAGTTCCAGCTTACCACCGTTATTGGTGAGGATGAAGTCGGGGATCAGGTACTGCACATTTCCCGTTTCACCCTCTACTGAGCCAGGTTTGGGGTTGAGCCGGATAATGACGTCGATGACCCGTTTGAGCGAGTCATCGCTGATGTTGAGCCGGCGCTGAATTTTATCGTAATGCTTTTTGGAGAACTCCTCAAAGAAGTCTTCGATGATCCGAATGGCCAGTATGTTGTATGGTTCATTCGGATCTTTACGCCGGAGTTGCAGCAATAAACATTCCTGAAGTGTACGGGCAGCAATACCCGGAGGATCGAAGGTCTGAATTTTGTGCAGCACTTCCTCAATCTCTTCGGCGTCGGTAAACACGTTCTGCGAAAAAGCCAGATCGTTGACAATGGCCTGCATAGACCGCCGAATGTAGCCATCAGCTTCAATGCTGCCAATGAGTTGCAGACCAATGATACGTTGCTGTTCGGAGAGGGCCAGGTAGCCAAACTGCTGCATGAGCGAGTCGGTCAGGCTCGACCCGGTTGCCAGAGGCATATCGCGCTCTTCTTCGGGATAGTTGCCATCGCCCTGCATTTTATATCCCGCGTAGTCTTCATTTTGCAGGTAGGTGTCAATGTCGATATCGTCGGAACGGTCCTTGTATTCGTCGTCGAAGTCATCGTCAAAGTCGTCGTCCTTTTGCTCCGGCTCATCGTCCATTCCCTCTTCCAGGGCCGGATTTATCTCTAATTCTTCTTCAATCCGGGTATCTAATTCGATAGTTGGAATCTGTAACAGCTTGATAAACTGAATCTGTTGCGGAGACAGCTTCTGCTGAAGCGATTGGGAAAGACTTAACTTCTGCATGATAGCGATGTTGCAAAGGGGTAGGGGATAGGAACATGGGAAAAAGAGGCTGTCTGCGAAATCCCCCTCCTCAATTATCAGACCAATTTACATCAAATATTGTTTTTCGGACTGTAAAATTTATTTCATGCTTAATGCCGAAGGTCAGAAACCTGGCGATATATCTCAATTGACTAAGGTTAATTAGCTATTAATGATAAGGTTATCGGATTCGCCGACGGGATAAATTGGGAGAATGTTGGGCATCAAACGTTGAACCCCGACCTTTGAACATCAAACATCAAAACTTGACTCTTGACCTTCTTGAGCAAAAAAGAATGACCAACAAACTCTACGACACCTCGCTCAGCCTGCTTACCGATCTCTATCAGCTCACGATGGCATATGGCTACTGGAAATCCGGTACCGCCGAGAAGGAAGCAGTTTTCAACCTGTATTTTCGCAGGAATCCCTTCGGCGGGGGCTTTACCATTGCCAGTGGCCTGGCTAACGTGATTGGGTACATGCAGCAGTTTGGCTTTTCTAAAAAAGACCTTCGCTACCTGCGTACGCTGACCGGAAATAATGGCGAGCCGCTATTTGAAGAAGCCTTTATCGACTACCTGGCCCAGCTCAAATTTACCGGCTCTGTCGATGCCATGCCCGAAGGAACCGCAGCGTTTCCGAACGAGCCGCTGCTGCGGGTCTGCGGGCCCATTTTACAGTGCCAGTTGCTGGAAACACCCTTGCTCAACTTAATCAACTTTGAATCGCTGATTACTACCAAAGCCGCCCGGCTGCGGCTTGTGGCCGGTACTGATTCGCTGCTGGAATTTGGGCTGCGCCGGGCTCAGGGTGTGGATGGCGGCATGACGGCCAGCCGCGCGGCTTACATTGGTGGCTGCGATGGCACTTCCAACGTGCTGGCCGGTAAACTGTACGGTATTCCAGTGAAAGGAACC
>JBBRUB010000492.1:0-3937 GCA_038248175.1 Cytophagales bacterium
CCGTGAGCGTTTGGCCAGCCGATAGACGGTAATCTTGATGGCCAGTACATTCGGGTCTTCGGCGGCCTGTTCGAGCAGTTGAAGCACCGGCTCGAAATTGTTGTACGGGTGGTGTAGCAGAATGTCGCGCTGTTTGATCTGCTCAAAAATGTCGTCGGTTTTGTCGCGGCTGATGCCGATTGGTAGTACGGGTGTTTGGGGGCGGGGCATCTCATTTTTAAACTCGGGATGACCAATAATCTGCCAGAAGGCTGAGTAATCGAGCAGCGCGGGCGAGACGAAAATATTCATCTCATCCATTTCCCAGCGTTTTCTAAGCAGATTCACCATCCAGGGCGAACCAGTTTCCGACAGCACGCCCGCTTCGACCTCCACGCGGGTCACGCGCCCCAGCCGCCGGTTCTTGATCTTCTGACGTACCTCGTCAATAAAATCCATCTCATCGTCGTCGTTCTCATCCAGCGTGAAATCACCATTTCGCGTAATGCGGAACAAGTTGATTGACAGCAGTTCTACGTTGCGGTAAAGTTTCTTGATATTATGCCGGACAATCTCTTCGATGGGCAAAAACACCACGCGTCGGTTAGTTTCGTCGTCGCGCTCGAACGACATAAAGCGGGGTAGGTTAGCCGGAATCTGCACGAACGACAGCCGTTGCCGGTCTTCCTGATCTTCGGAACGCAGACTTTTCAGATCAGCCTCGTCGGTATTTTGGGTCACTACACCGAAGATCAGCACTTTGGCCAGCAGCACCGGAAATGTGTGCGTATAGTCATAGAGCATGGGCGTCAGCGTCGGGAAGATGGTCCGGTCAAAGTACCCCTCGGCCTGCGTCTGCTCGTCGGGCGTGAGGTCATCGAAGCGGGCCAGCATCATCTCGTTTTGCGCAAACAGAGGCAGCAACTCGTCGGTAAATACCCGGTGCTGTTCGTGGCAAAACTGCTGTGCAGTGGTCAGCAGGGCTTTGCGAAACGGAACCTCGCGCAGGCCGGAGTAGTCGATCCGTTGCTTATGGTAGTCGAGGTAATTATACAGGCTACCCACCCGAATCATAAAAAACTCGTCGAGGTTGGAAGCCGAAATAGCCACGAACTTGAGCCGTTCCAGGAGTGTCCGGTTTTGCTCACGGGCCTGGTCCAGTACGCGCTCGTTAAACTTGAGCCAGCTCAGATCACGGCTCAGGTAGTTGCTCTGGTCAATAACGCTAATCACTTTTTCGCTCACCTTTGCTATCTTTTCGCCCTCTGGGGCGGTCGTGCCTGGTGTCGGAATGAGTTGCGCAAAGCGGGATACCAGATTGCCCAGTATGGTTCGGTTTGGGTCAGGGGGGGTATTCATAGCTGTATTGAATGCTGATTGACGTGTAAGAAGCTGTTTAAGTTAATCGCTTTGGCCGCAAAGCGCGTCTTTTGGTTGTGTTCTGCGTTATTTTTCTCGCCCGTAGCTACGGCTACGCGCTCTAAAAATGCCTTGATCACAACCAAAACCCACTGCTTTTCGTCTCAAATCGCTAACTCAAACATCTTCTAACAAAAAAGCGGGCCAAAAGGCCCGCTCCACTGTTATCATTTCATTAAACGTCCACGCGGGCATACTTGGCGTTCTTCTCGATGAATTCGCGCCGGGGGGCCACCTCGTCGCCCATCAGGGTTGAGAAGACGTGGTCGGCGTCGGCGGCTGACTCTACCGTTACCTGTTTCAGGGTCCGGCGGTCGGGGTCCATGGTCGTACTCCAGAGTTGTTCGGCGTTCATCTCGCCCAGACCCTTGTACCGCTGTACGTGTACATTTTCTTCACGCCCACCCCCGGCCAGTTCTTTTACGGCGGCTTCGCGGTCGGCTTCGGTCCAGCAATAGCGCTCTTCCTTGCCTTTCTTGACGAGGTAAAACGGCGGCTGGGCAATATAAATGTATCCGTTGTCGATCAGGGCCTTCATGTTGCGGTAAAACAGCGTCAGAATCAGGGTTCTGATGTGACTGCCGTCCACGTCGGCATCAGTCATAATAATAACCTTATGATACCGCAGCTTGTCGAGGTTCATCTCCGTTTCGCCCGTCTCCTTATTTTTTTCGAGCCGTATGCCCAGAGCCGTCCAGATGTTCTTGATCTCTTCATTTTCGTAGATCTTGTGTTCGAGGGCTTTCTCTACGTTCAGGATCTTACCACGCAGGGGCAGAATGGCCTGGAACGCCCGGTTGCGACCCTGCTTGGCAGTACCACCCGCCGAGTCTCCCTCTACAAGGTAGATTTCGCATTTTTTTGGGTCAGTGTCGGAGCAGTCGGCAAGTTTGCCGGGCAGGCCCATGCCACTCATGAAGTCTTTACGACCCGAAATCATTTTCTCGTAAATGCTGGCAGCGGCAATCCGGGCCTGTGCCGATAGCAGCACTTTATCAACAATCTGTTTGGCTTCCTTGGGGTGTTCTTCAAGCCAGGTTTTGAGGATATCGGCTACCACGCCACTCACCGCGCTTACGGCTTCCTGATTGCCAAGTTTGGTTTTGGTTTGTCCTTCAAACTGTGGTTCCTGCACCTTTATCGAGATCACGGCGGTTAGGCCCTTGCGGAAGTCTTCGCCACTGAACTCAATTTTACCGACTTTTTTGCTCAGCAGGTTGTTGTCTTCGGCGTATTTTTTCAGCACCCGCGAAATAGCCGAGCGAAAGCCCTGCACGTGCGTACCCCCCTCGTGGGTGTTGATATTGTTGACGTACGACGATATGTTCTCGCTGCCCTCTTTGTTATAGACCATGGCTACCTGTACCGGAATCAGGCCTTTTTCGCTTTCCATGTACATCGGCTCCATGCCCGCCAGCGATTCGCGGGTCTGATCGAGGTACTTGACAAACTCAACCAGGCCACCTTCCGAGAAGAAATCGTCCTGCCGCAGCGGCTGACCAGCTTCGTCGAGTTCGCGCAGGTCGTTTAGGAAAACGTGGATGCCTTTGTTCAGGTAGGCCAACTCGCGCAGACGCCCCGCTACGGTGTCATATTTGAACGTAGTGTCGGTAAAGATGCTGTCATCGGGTTTGAAGTGCGTCCGGGTTCCGGTGTCGTCAGACTCGCCAATGACACGCACGTCGTACTGAGGAACGCCAATTTTGTATTCCTGCTCAAAAACTTTGCCTTCGCGATGTACTTCAACGCGGAGGTCGGTCGAGAGTGCGTTGACGCAGGACACGCCCACGCCGTGCAGCCCGCCCGAAACTTTATAGGTGTCTTTATCGAATTTACCCCCGGCGTGCAGCATGGTCATGGCCATCTGAAGGGCAGAAATGCCGGACTTACTGTTGATGCCCGTTGGAATACCGCGCCCGTTGTCCTGTACGGTAATGGAGTTATCCGTGTTGATCGTGACCGTAATCTGGTCGCAGTAACCCGCCAGAGCCTCGTCAATCGAGTTATCGACAACTTCCCAGATCAGGTGGTGCAGACCGCGCATACCCACGTCGCCAATGTACATGGAGGGACGCATACGAACGGCTTCAAGTCCTTCCAGCGCGGTTATATTTTCTGCTCCGTAGTCGCTTCGGGAGGCTTTGGGAACTGAAACTTTCTCTTCGATCAAATCGGTCGTCATAGTAAAAAATTATAGTGTCAGAATAAGCGCGTTTGCGTTCAGAAAAGAACCTGAACAGGCAGGCGTTACAGATTGTAAAAATACAAAAAAAGCAGGTCTTTTCCAACCCCGTGCGGTAAGATTGGGGTAATATACGTAAACTGTACGTGGTGAATAAAAAAAGACCTTTCTTGATGCGTTGAGCCATGATTTGTGCGGTTCCTCTCTGCTATTCGCATCGCTGTCAGTTCATTTTCAGGAGATGAAAACGTTGCACTATGGTAACTGTCAATTTGGTAGGGCATTCTTAAAAAAGTATTATTGATGATCGTGTCTCGTATAGGCCCCCACCGTACGTAAAAAAGCCGGACGTGTAAG